>JALEGL010000003.1 GCA_022763185.1 bacterium
AAGAATTTCAGTACAATTTAGATTTTATTTTTTACTCAAAATGTGGGTAGTCGGAATCGAACCTGCGGTTCGCCTCGTTACAAGCACATGGTTCAAAGGCTCCCTTGGTCGCATTTTCACGTGTGCTTTGTACACTCGGTGTCTCTGGGCACCACTCTGCTTCGCTAAAGCTTCGTTGGGCTTTGCCATAAGGCTGTTTTTTAATAGCTCTGAATTGAGTTTCATTACATATGGCGTTTGGTGCCATACCATTGACTGCCGCCATGGTCTAAATGTAATAGTGTGATTTCTTTGGCGATGGTTGGTTTTTCGCAACGCTTGCTGATATCTTCAGCAAAAAAAGCATCAGCTCCTTCAAAATTAGGTAAATCTTGATACGGAACCTTATGCAAGTAGTCGGTCTTAACCAACTGAAAAAAACCAACGGGTCTGCCTTTGGCTTCATCAATACGCAATTCACCAGAATCACTTTCAATAATACTTTTGTAATCGCGCTGAGGGTTGAGTTCAGCCAAGAGAATTTTTGCAGTCGTTTCTGGTGAGAGCATTTTCCTGGCATAGGCACCCACAAAACCATGCTGACTGTATTTTTCATCCAAAATTTTAAAAAGGTCAGGGGGCATGACTATATCGGCATCGGTTAATAACACTTTTTTGCCCTGTATGTATTGCGACGCAGAATTAATCATAAACCCTTTATGATGTTGTTTTGATGTGTGAAAGGGTAAACGAACAATCGATACTTTGGGATATGCCAGTTGTATGGAGTCAATTAGGTCGTCGGTTCCATCAAGACCGGGAACATAGCATACAAGAATTTGTAGTTTCTCAGTTGCATAATTTTGTGTACAAATGCTTTTTAATAACTGTTCTAGCCGACGAGAAAAACGAGTGCATACCACTACAACGGAGTAATCAATGTCTTGAGTCTTACTCATTATATTGCTTTCATCCCAATATCTGATTTGTTGAGTAATTAATGAACCTAGAACAGCTTTAGCAGCTAAACCTATGGTATTTTGAGAGCTGATTCTAGCGGGAGTGTGAAATTGTTTAGAAAATAGTGGGGCTATGATTTTATTGTCTCTTAGCAATGTATAGTTGCCATGTTTATCAATATAGAGTGATATCTCATGGGTCTCTTTTTCAGCTTGGCAAACAATATACTGTTGTTCATGAACATAAAAACCAATGAGCCTTGCAGTTCCAGAAAACTGAGCTTTAATTAATGATGGAGTGTTGGTGTTTGTAAGAACAGTACTTCTTTTGAAATTAAAAAAAATACTCCGCCACTCTATAGAACCATTCATTTTATCAAAATAACAATTTTGTATTTTATATTGAGATGAAGATATTTTTTTAAGCCTAGATTGTTCAGAGAGGATTTTTAAAGCAACATTATAATTGTTCTGAACCAAGGGGTATCTATGATTTTGGTAATGTTGCTGAGGCTCTATTTTTCGTAAGACTTTTATTCGCCTTGGTGTAAATAAAAACCATCGGCAAACTCTTTCAAAAAAGTGGGTTAAAAACTTAAAAAAGTCTTTTTGTTTTAATTTATTTACACGCGTTTTTGATGTTTTGACATACCTAAGAAGCTTAAACTGAGATTGATTGATATGACGTAAAAAATATTGTGCAAGCTTAGTGTCAGATGAATTATTTTGATAGGGCCAGCGTGCTTGGTATAAATTATTACACAGAGCTGCATTTTGATTATTGTGTAGATGAAAAGCAATGTTTTTTAAGTTTTTAAGATCAGGTAGAGGATGAGTATGGGTTGATGTGATATGGATATAGGCTTTAGATTGTTCTAATTGTGGTAAGTTTGGGTCTAATAGCTCAGTGCTGAGATTTAAAATGATGCGATCAATATTTTTTTTGTAATCTTGAGCATTGATTGCAGTGTTGAGATCTTTTTGATTGTTAATTATAGCTACAAAACGATGAAATTTTGAAATACTGTTTGCATGGTTTAATGCATTATCCACACTGGTATACAGTGTGCACGTAATGTTTAAATGCTCAGCACTGACAAAGAAAGGCTCTAATTTTTCTAAAATACCTTCATTGCATTGATCAACATTAAGATCAATATAACGAATAGGGTACTTTTTTAGAAAACTAAAAAGCGCCTTATCCCAACGAATCATTGAGAAATCAGGAGTCGCTAAAAAATCATCAAGCCGTATTTCAAATCGAGCAGACATGATATTTTACTTAATGAAGATAGGTTTAATTGTTGGGTAAAGCCCAAGCTTCATCTTCTTGCTCAACCCACTTTTGTTGTTCAGCAATAAAGGTGGTTGGATCAGTGACTTGATGATCAAGTAAAATAGCATTGGCTTCATCTGTACCAAACAAATCCGCATAGTCACCATGAAAACCGTCACAAATGGCTTTCACAGAGCAATCATTACATTTTGTACTGTATTGGTAGCCACAATGTAACTCAGCTCTTACCTTTGCATTGTTTCTATAGGCATCTTCTTTAGACTTCAGGTTCTGTGTAAAATAGGTCAGTACTCGATAGGCTTTTTGCGCAAGTGCACCGATAACTGGAATTGCAGCTACCTTTGCAGCCAAGTCTACATTTTTAGATACAATTCTTTCACTTCCCAAGTGGAAAGGCTCAGAAGTATTGCCGCCTTTCATTCTTTGTGGTTGCAAACCGGTCCAGTTCCATGAGGCATAGTCCCATTCGTGATGGTCATACGGAAGTTGCTGAAAATTGTACATGGACTTTAAATGTCTACGTTCGGTCATGCATAATGGGTAATAGCGGACATTGGCTTCAACCTTGTTTTCATCCAATATATCCAAAGCTTGGTTTAATTTGGGCATGATATCAGAATATTTGGGTACATTGTAAGCTGAGCGTTTGCCATCTTTGGCTTGGTCTTCAAAGGGATTAAAAGCCAAGAAGTTAACAACACTAGCGCCTGTTTTAACGGCCAATTCAGCAATCTGGGGTAGTTGATTGATCACAGGTTTTGACAATACGCAATTAAATCTAAAAGGTATTCCCACTTCTTGTAAGTTTTTTAAAGCCCGCATTTGTTTTTCATGAGCGCCAGGCATTTGGACCACTCTATCATGCACATCGCCAATGCCGTGCACACTGACCAAAAAGTCTCTTAGTCCCGCATCCTTATAAGCTTGGCATTTTTCCTTTTTCTCTAAAACCAAAGCATTGGTAATCAGCGTTGGATAAAGTCCAATAGACTGGCAGTAGGTGACAAAGGGCAAAATATCTTTCCAAATGGTAGGCTCCCCACCTTGAATATCAATGGCATTATTGCCATACAAATTGACCATGGTGTCAGCTATTTTTTTAGCTTTTTCCAAACTCATGAAGGGGTGTTCAGGGTGTGTTCTAATTTCAATACGATCAAGAAAGTAACAAAAATGACAACGAAGGTTACAGGTTTGCCCCAGCCACATCACACCTCTCTTAGTAATGGTTCTGTGAGGCGTTTGTTTGAGTTTAGGAGTTGGGGCCTTGTTATCTGTATGAGCTAGTTTTAAGGCACGAGCTAAGGCAGACTGAGGGTCTTTTTCATCAGGACTGACATCCATTGAAATTAAGTTTGAAGTTTTGCGACTGGGAGACTTTTTATCTAATTTTGAAAGCATTTGTACATACTATACTAAAAAATTTGTTGTTAAAACTTTTGTACAGCTTTTTAAATCTTTTGCATATATGGGCGAAGGCTATATTGAGAAAATCTAGTGTTCATGGGGGTGGATTTTTATGCTGCCATCAAAAAAAAGCAAAGTTTGATTGCATTTATCTGTCTCTTGATTGAAATGTAAAAACTGTAATACTGAGCTATTGAGCTCTTTTGAAGTGATTAGAGCAGAAGCTTGAGTTGGAAGCCCGTCTTTTTTATGTATAGTGATGGATTGTTGAGTTTCTTTATGGATTGCTGAGACTGTATTTGATGTTCCATGTTCTAATGAGCTCAGAAGTAGCCAATTATCCCAAGATTCTTGCTTTTGAGCAAATGTTCCGGTTTCTTGGCCCACCAACCAGTTGGTAAAATCTGGAGATAGCATGCAACTGAGTTGAATTTCACTCCAGCGACAATTTTTTTCAAAATCAAGCTCAACTTTAACATTAAAAGTGTTTTCATCAATGACCGTGATTGTCCAAGTTTGTTTTATGGGCAAACGGCGCATTTTACCTTTAAGAACCATTTGATTGTGTGTTTGCTGATGTAACTCCCAAAGACACTGATCAGAATCATGCCAGGTTTTGTAGGCATAAATAGAGGTGTAGATACCAAATACTTTTGTTAAGATTGCATTGTGATGAATAATACTTACGTTGCCGGCATTGAAGTACAATTTTAGATTGTCCATTGTTATGGCATAGTTTGATCTGTCATCTCCACAGAGCTGGATGTAGTGAGCAACAACAGAGGAAGCTGGGCCATTGGCTAAAATTTGACTATCATTGATAAGAATTGCACGGTCACATAAACCACTGACCAAAGATAAATCATGCGAAACAAATAAAATAGTGCAGCCCTGTTCTTTAAGTTTTACAATTGTGTCAATACATTGCGCTTGAAACGTAATATCACCAACAGCCAAAGCTTCATCAATGACTAATATTTCAGGATGGCAATGAACAGCAATGGCAAAACCCAAACGGACGGCCATACCGCTAGAGTACTGATATAAAGCTTGATCTATGCTATCTTCAATGCCGGAATAAGAAATAATATCTTCAATGATAGTTTCAGTTTGAGTACGTGTTAATCCATTAAGTGCTGCATTTAAATAAATATTTTCTCTTCCCGATAGCAAGGGACTAAAACCAGCGCCCACTTCCAATAGACTAATTATTTTACCTTTGGTTTCAACTGTGCCGGAGTTGGCTTGGGTAACACCTGTGATTATTTTAAGCAGAGTACTTTTTCCAGAACCATTTTTACCGATAATAGCAAAAGTCTCACCCTTATTTACTTCAAAAGAAATGTTATCTAAAACCACGTGATCCACTGAAGGTTGCTTAAAAAAAATAGACTTGATCATGTCTAAAACCAATGAATAGCTAGTGCTTGAAATGGAGAAGCGCTTACTTAAGTTATGTATAGTTACAACAGGAGAAGGCATTATTTTACATAGTCCGCAATCAGAGGGTTTTTGGTTTTATGGACAAATTTAGCTAGAATAAGCATGATGCTTGTCCATACAACAAGGATAAGCATTTTTTTCTGATCAAAAGAGAGGTCAGGTAAAAAAATAAAACGATGTAAATCAATGTAAATGATGGCAGGATTAAGAAAAGCCAACAGTTGCAGTTTTTTAGGCATAGAATCCAGAGTGTAAAAAATGGGTGTTGCATAAAATAATATAAAAACGCCAAGTTCAGCAATGGGACCTATGTCACGATAATAAGCAAACAGGTAGCCTAAAATAATACTGATGCAAGCACAGAAGGTGATTTGAAAAATTAGTAACAAAGGAATAAGGAGTAACTTGTGTGCAGCCAAGGGATATCCCAAAGCGAGTCCAAAAATGATAAGAATCAATAGAGAAATAGTATAACTTAATGCATGCGTGCTGGTCACAGATAAAGGTAACAGTACTCTAGGAAAAGCAATTTTTTTAATCAGGTTGGCATTGTTGGCCATAACATAAACACCCTCATTGACTGAAAAGGAAATAAAGAACCATGGAACCAGACCACTGATAAGATAGAGTGGGTAGTGAGGAATGTTCATGGGCATGAAAAATTGAAAAATAACATAAAAGGTTGCCATGGTTACAAAAGGAACCAAAAGCATCCAAAGCATGCCAAAGTACGACTCTTTGTATTTGCTTTTAAGGTTCTTAAGGCTTAAAAAGTAAAGCAGCTCCATATGTTGTTTTTTAATCAAGGTGTGCAAACTATACAATTGTAGAAATTATGCTTCAATGATTCAATGGTTTTTTTGCAAAGATTTTCTCATACCATCGACCCAATTGGTAAAAGGTATGGGTTAAAACTTCTAAAAATGGAAATATCATTTTATCAAGTAAGGATAGGTTTTTGTTGGAGAAGTCTTTAAAGCACTTTTTAATGATGGACCACAGGGTTAAGAATACTTTTTTCGGTTCAAAAATGGTTTTGCTGGTCACGTGTTCCGTATTGTAGTGTTCATGGATTTTTGCGCATCGGTAGGCGCCACGCCCTGAAATAAAAAAAAGTTTGAACAATAAGTATAAGCTCTGTCTATGATGGTGAAGGACTAAAGCGTCTTCGTTATAAAAGAAGCGGTACCCTTTTTGGCGCAATCGAAAGCCTAAATCCATATCGTCTCCAGCAGGAAAGCGAAATTCTTCATTAAAACCATTGATGTCATCTAGAGCTGATTTTTTAAATGCACAGTTGGCGGTGCATATATAAGACAAGCTACCATCTTCGGAAAAGTGGTGCGCATGGAGATGTTGGACATGGTTTAAATAACGTTCACTGATGCTTTTGGGAGAAACTGCTAGGGTGAGGCCGGCAACACCATCGGCATTGTTGTTTAGTAAAGGTTTAAGAATTTCTTCCAGCCAGTTGTCCTGTGGTAGAGCATCGTCATCTAAAAAAGCAATATAACGACCTTGGGCATGTCTTAAGCCATGATTTCTTGCGGTAGCCGGCCCTGAGTTTTTTTGTTTTAAAAAAGTAAAGGGAAAATTAAAGCTAAACTGTTGCAACATGGTTTCTTTTTCAACTATATTGGGAGAGCCATCATCCACAACAATGACTTCAAAATTAGGTTTATACTGGTTTTGATCCGAGCTGATGCTAATGATTTGCTGTAAAAGCTTTTCTAATAGATGGGTGCGTTTGTAGCTCGGAATAATAATAGAAAGTTCAATGGTGGATTTAGCTTTTTCCTCAGGCATGATTTCTACGCTCTTTTTAACATATTCGTCCAATATCATTTAATGAAAAACAATATTGTTTAAAAATATGTTTTAGAGGTTTTGCATTCCAATCATAATAGAGTAAGTTTTAAACCATGACACAAAGGTTGTTTGTTATTGTCGTTGCATTTATTGGTCTCCTGGGCTTCTTGATTCGGTTTTTTATGTCCATAGACCCTAGTATTTGGGCCGATGAAGGGCAACACGTGTGGATAGTTGGGGTTAACCATTGGTATGAAATGAGAAAGGTTTATGAAACCACAGCACATGATCAACCTTTTGGCTTATACATTGCCTTGTATATATGGAAAAATATATTCAGTTGGAGTCAGGTATCCATGCGCTGTTTCTCTGCATTTTTTTCTGCAGCCAGTATTCCATTGATAGCCAGATACAGCCATAAATTATTGGGGGATAAAATGATAACGCTTTTTACGGCCAGTTTGTTATGTTTTTCTCCTCTATCCATCCGATACGGTTACGATGTAACGCCATATGCTTTGGTCCAGTTTTTAGCAGTCATATCAACAGGTCAGTTTCTATTGGCCATTAAAAATAAAAACTATGGCTTCACCATGTCGCATGTTTTGGTCAACATGTGTTTATTGAATGTGCATTATTTTTCGTACTTCTTTGTTTTTGCACAAGTGCTGATATTTTTGATGTATTCCTACAAAAATACTTGGCAAAAAAAATTGACTGCTTTGGTCTACCCGTGCATGTTTTATGTATTTGCATCCATACCTATGTTTCTTTTGTTTGATCCCACCATTGCGAAGGGCAATCACTGGTGGATTGGTTTAGAAAATAGAAGCAGTATAGAAGTGTTCAGTAATCTTGTATTATACCAAGACCTTTTGGCCTGGGGGGTGTTGGCAACAGGCCTGATTTTTTTAGTTAAAAAGCAATTTTTTGAACAAGAAAAACCAAATTTATCTATGGTTTATCCTTTGCTGGGAATCAATGCAGTCATGGTTTTTATAGTTTATGTTGCAGGGCTCATCGCATGGAAGGTGTCAGGAAATGAGCGCTATTATATTGCACTCTTACCCAGTATCATATTGATTTTCTCGATTGTACTGGGCTTGATACCCAAGCAAAAGATTAAATACGCTATGTTTGCACTGCTTGTTGGGCTGTTTGTATACGATGCCTATAAGAGTCTTCCACGTCAAAACTATCAAGATTTTGATTCAGCCATGCATTTTATAAAAAAAGATGATTTGAACAGTCAAGGTGTTCAAAAAGTTATGTTTATTCCAGAATGCTGTCGCTGGGGGATATATTATTACCAAGCTCAGAAAAATCTCCAACTTAAAAACACGGTTCTCCCTTTAGCAAACTTTATCAACAATGAAGACCAAAGGTATGCCTTCATACAAAAACTTAAGGCAGAGGGCTATCAAAGAATGTATACGGTCTTGTATTATGAAAGTTTAAAGCATAAACACCTGTTGATGGATACAATGAAACAGCATGGACAAATAATCACCGAACGAAGTTTTCATGGTGTGTGTGTATTGATTCACACACTCTAAACTTGCAGTGCTGGCCTATTCAGGAATGATGTTGGGTCTGCCGTATTGATCATAGCTTTGTTGACTCGTTTCAAGCGTATGAACATTTTTTTCTTCTAAATAGTTCTCTATGTGCTTACTTGCTTCTAAAGCACTCTCATGCGTGCGTTCGAGCATTCTGTACTGAAAGGTTCCTGTTCTGCCCGCAATAAAAAGATTACTTACCGGGGTGTGGTGATGAATATCAGAAAAGACCTGTTTATTTTTTTGACTGAGCACAGGATAGGCTTGCGGACTTCTATTGAGAGATAGGCTGATAATTTTATCACGGTCTAGGCCATAAATTTTTTGCAAATCAGTAAAGCACTCTTCTAAAAGCTCTTCTTTGCTCATCTTAAAAATAGCATCTGTTTCCTGACAAGCAAACTCAACAGCAATAAGAGTTTTGTCTTTGGGTGCCATGTGGGCTAAGGCATTTTTAAACTCACTGACCCTGTAAAAAGAATATTTTTCTTCTGGAAACCATGACCAGAGGCCGTCTAGCACTTTTTTTTGTTGCAGCTTAATGAATAATATAACAATGCCTCTGTAGTGTAATTTGTCCCAATCAGTTGTAATAGCATTTTTTTTAAGGTGTTCTGCTAAATGATGAATAGGAATAGTGCTTAGATAAGCATCCGCCACTATTTTTTTACTGTTCACAGTGGCAGAGGTAATTGTTTTATCATCAATATCCAAATCTTCTAATGTATGGTTAAGATGAACATGAACGCCCGGTGTATTGGCTAAAGTTTCAAAAATAAGCGCATTGGTTTTTTTTGGATAAACAATATAACGATCTTCTCTAAAATAGTCTTTGGTAATACCTTTTCTTACTTTGCGCATGATTTGATGTAAGATATATTTTATATTGGTAGGTAAAAGCCTGGAGGCAAAATCAAGTGACATGTCGTAAGCGGGCATACCCGCCCATTTTTCAATCAAGGGTTGCAAGACAGATTTAGAAAAATATTTACCGTAGTATTGATACAAATATTGCTGCAAGTTTTTTGCGCTGGGCTTAAAGTTTCTTAGGATCATGGCTGAGCCAGCGGAAATACAATACAAAGGGTTTTTAATAAAACCAAAAGGAAATTCGTAAAAACGATTTTTTACATACAAATGTTCATAGTACTTCACTTTAAAACATTGATCTAAAATGCCTATTTTCTTGGCCAAGCTTGAAAAAATAAAACGCGGGCCATTGTCATACATGAAGCCATCTTCATCTTTAAACGTGGCCGCTAGGCCTGCAATATGAGGGTTTTTTTCATAAACATCAACGTGATAGCCTTTTTTTGCCAGTTCACTTGCAGCAGCCAGTCCTGCCATACCAGCGCCAAAAATGGCAACAGTTTTTTTTGTTTGTGATTTTGAATCTGAAGAAAAATCAGCCATGGCTAATGCTATACGTGTTTTTTAAGTGTTCTGCTAATTTTGCGACACTTTGTTGTGTACTAGGCCAAGAAAACTGTAAATGTTTTGTACTTAATGAAGGGTCCTTAAGGTACATGAGACTTTTTTTTGCCATGTCTTCTTTGTGACTCAGCATGATCCATTCTCCAAGTTGGATATTTGACTCGCCAATGCATTGACCCAAAGTGGGTATACCCAGAGCAAGATACTCACAGAGTTTTAAGGACACTCTTGCATAATTGGCGGGACGGGGTGAAAGGTAAATATGCGCCAAGTCCAATTGTTTTAACCAACGTTTAACATCATCTTTTTGCAAAAAACCAGTAACAACAACATGTTCAGACAATCCACGTGTACTAATCAGATGTTTGGCAAGGCCTTCAAAGGGGCCACCGGCCAAAAGTATAAAATAAACATTTTTGTCATTGATATGGATGTGTTGCCACACATCCAAAATATTGGGTAAGTCCAGCATGCCTCCATGCGTGAAGGTACACATGTAGCCAATTAACTTGGCATCAGGGTTGATATGGTAACAATGCTTGATAAAGCATGGCTCGTCTTTAGCTTTATGCTGCCACTGCAGCAAGGTATCATCAATGGTCTGAGGTAAAAAATATGTTTTTTTATGGGGAGCATAATCAAGAATGGATTGGCTGTGTGATGTAACAATATGGGCTAACTTGGGACCCCATTTTTCTGATAACCTGACCATGTATTCAAAAAATTCAGACTTTTGCATGTCATGGTCTAGGTCATCCCAATCCACCCAAACATACTTTTGTCTGATGCGAGCAATGAGCATGCAGGCCAAGGTGATGGGGTTGAATTTTTGCACAAACAAAATATCATAGCCAGCACTTAAGCTCTGCCAAACAAAATGAAAAAGAGTTTGATGCGCTTTCTTCAGAGATTTTGGCGTGATAATTTTGGAAAAATGTGGTTTGAGGTACTGAACAATAAGATTAAATCTTACTGTGGAGCCGTGTTGAGGGCTTAAACTGTTTAGAGCTAAAATCCGCAGTTTAGGCATTCACACAACTCCACAGGTTAATTTATAGTTTGTAACCTAGGCCAAGAGAGACGGATTGAATGAAGCCTTTGTAGTTGCCATCAAGAGGGTTGATGCCGCCAGCTGTGGTGTCGCGCGCACCAAAACGGGCATTCCAGGTTAAACCAATATTAAGGTCTTTAAATTGATATGCAGCACCAGCCGATACTTCATGTGAGGCAATATCTGCAACTACGCGGTTTATGACCTCGTCAGGAATGGCTTCATTGAAATCTTTGGCATAGCCGGCTCTAACAGACAAGGCATCGGTTGCTTTGTAATCGGCACCAACATGGATGGTGTGTGTATTTTCCCAGTTTTGTGGCAATGTCTGGCTCAATGCTCCGTCATTGATGTCCACGGTGAATTCTTCAATGGCGTCATTTTTTTCAAACTGATAGGCCAAGCCAAAGGTTAATTTATCGGTAGGGTAAAAACCAAAACCAGCATTTAAGGTCATGGGAAGGGTTTGGCTCAAAGTAACATCGTTGTTGGTGCTGGTGGTTTGGGCTTCTATAGGTCCGCCGCTTGCAGTTTGGATGCTTCCATCTATGCCTCTTTCAACAACAGTGCGCAGATTGGCACCAAAAGACACATATTGAACAGGTTTGTAAAATAAACCAAAACTCGCTCCCAGCGCCCATCCGCTAACGTCAAGGTCTTCAATGGTGTCAAGAACAGTGCCGGGATTGTCTGGGTCTAGGTCTACCAGCTGACCTTTAAGTTGATTTTGTATTCTCACAATACGGAATCCGGCGCCTACGCTTAAACCAAAATTAGTTTTGTAAGCAAGCGTAGGAATAATTTCCATGGAATAGATCCTACCTTCATTTGGATGGGTGGGTACTGCAGAGTCAGACGGGTATTGACCGCCGTTACCATGCGGAAAAAACACCCCAACCCCAACATACAAGGGTTTAGCAATACTACTGACAAATGAAAATGCAGGCACAGGCAAAAATTCTCTTTCGGCGGTTTCAGTGCTCTCACCTTCGGGGGTAAACTCTAAATTGCTGATAAGCGAGTCTGCACCAATAAAAACATGATGTCCTTCTAGTTGAGTTATCCCAGCAGGGTTGTGATAAACAGCGGTTGCATCGTCAGCAATACCCACAAAAGCACCCCCCATACCAATGGCTTTTGGACCCACATTAACGGATTTGGACAGGCCGGTTGCATATCCAGCGTCAGTAATCAGGCAAAGGCATGAACAAGCCAAGATGAAGTGTTTAAGTAATGTATAGGTGTAATGCATGAGAAAACCTCCAAAAAATCAATGTTTGAAATGCAACAGTAAACAATAAATGCATGATGGCGCTAAATGACAATTGAAACAAGTATTTTTAGCAATTAAAATTTTTTGTTGGATTTGAGATTCGTTCACAAATTATATAAAAATTATGCTAGAATAAAGCACTTTTATTGTGATAAAACTTGTTAAATCAGATTCTAGAAATTACCCAAGGATAAAACTGCAAAAAAATGTGCAGGGAAAGATTTTAATTGGCCCAGAGACTGAGCTGGCCAAAATTATTGATCGTTCTCTGGGCGGATTCTCTATGCTAGCCAAGCCTGAATTGTTGAAAAAAGTAAGGCTCTATCAAAATGAATTGATGCTTGAATATCACGATCAGGTATTTAAAACGGCCATTAAAAACTATAGAAATGACAAAGGGGGTTATATTTATGGCCTTCAGTTGGTAGATTTTTCTGAAGAAAAAAGCTTATCTTTTAAAGATAACGAAGCGGATTGGGATTTGGTTGAAAATGCAGAAACCATTCAAAATATCTTTTCAGACTTAGCCTTTAAAGCTGCCAGTGCTTTGGTTAATGCTAAACAAGTTTCTGGGCAAAGTGTTTTAATTCCGCATCAGTATAATCAAGATGAGCACAGCATGACATTTGAGTTTTTAGAAAACAGCTATGGGCAAATGTCGCCGGGTAAATCTAATTTTAGCTTTCACTTATTTCAGACCTATCATAGTTTTGAAGGTCAGATTTTGCAAATGGATGATTCCATGGTCAAAGTAAAACTGCCCAAGAGCATTGCCCGGATGTTGCGCAGAGAAACAGAAAGGATTCTTCCTAAACAGTTCAAGGTAGGTTTGCAAGTGGAAATCAATACGCCATTTTTTGCGCAAGCGTACAAAGGAGAGATTTATGATATTTCAGAACATGGCCTGAGTATTTTAGATGCTGATAATGGAGAACTGTTTTTACCCATTGGCTATAAAATACAAAATGTTCAGCTAAAGCTTGAGAATGGTGATGTTATTGAGGGCCATGCTGAAGTGAGAGGCTCAAAGTGGATAGAAGACAAGCAGTGTTATGCGGTTGGCTTTCGTTTTAAACCCATAGATGATGCCAACACAACAAAATGGCATAATTTTATTTTAGAGTCCCGGTACCCACAAATGACCTTTGATTATCAAAGCAAAAGCGACCACAAAAAAATTTGGGATTTGTTTGCAAGAAGTGGACATTTAAATATTAATAAAAACAATAAAACATATACTCATATTCTAAACTTGACTAAGCGTACTTGGGAAAAACTATCTAAAACAGGTACTAAATGGTCTAAAAGAGCCATGATCAAAAAAGAAGGGCAAATTGTTGGACATATCCAGATGGATAGAATTTATCAGGATACCTGGTGTATTCACCATTTATCTATTGACCCTAAAGTATCAAAGTTGGTAGCCAGAGATATTTATGCTTTAACCACAGATGTCTTGCTTGCTGAAGGGGGTGAGTTTTTAGTTAGTTTTACTGAAGCAAATAAGCCGTGGAACCAACGCAGTTATTACGATTTTGTAGAGGATTATAGATATAAAGATCATAACGAACTTAAACACTATACAACAGTTGAGGTTTCAACTGGTATTGGTCAAGAAAAAAATAATGATATTATTTGCAGAATTGCAAATAGTTATGATCAAAAAAGAATTATTCGTTTTATCGAAATTTATATTTCAGAATTAGAAAAACGGGCTTGTTGTCTAAATAGCGAAAATTTAAAGTTAGAAAAAACTGCTAAAATATGGCGTAAAAATGATTTGCTTCGAGGAAGAGAGTTTGTTGTTGCATACAAGAAAAATCAACTTGTAGGCTTATCTGCGCTTGAATATGGTGAAAGTGGTTTGAATATTGTGGGTGTTTTAAATATGCTTTATGTCTTTAATCTAGACTTTGCTCAAGAGGAGTACAAAATTGAAGCTGTTGATGCAATGTTGCAAGAAGCGGCTGTTTTTTATAAAAGTACAGGTAGAAAAAAGTTTTTAGTTAATTTAGAAAAGGGTTTAGATATAGAAGAACTCAAAACAGAAAACTCTTTTTTAGCTGAGGCTGTTCGTTGGATTGCAAAAAAGGATATTCTTCCACGCTATCGATCATTTAGTCATTTGCTGTATGGTCATATTATTCTTAATAAAGAAAAAATCAGAAAAAGAATTTCTGATAAAAAGAAAGTTAAAAGAACCGATTAAAAAACCTGTCCAAAAAATGAACATGTGTCCAAATTGTATACATTGTTACAATATATCTAATTTATAGAATTTGTTGAAAAGCAAATTAAGATAGGTACTTTAGTTAAGTTGCTTTTTGGCATTACTTTTGCTTTTTTAGACCACTTGGTTTCTTAAGTCTTGGCTTAGATGTAAATATTACGTAAATAGGTTCTTGCATGATAAAAAGATTGATTTTTTTAACTTTTCTTACAACCTTGTGTTTGGTTTTTATTGCAAAAAATCAGCAGATAAATTTTAAAGCATATCATGTTAAATATACTATAGGTGATGATCCGACCTTTAAAAAAGAATACTACAGCGATGAAAGCTGGAAAAACTATAAAATTGGTGAAGCGTTAAAAAATCATAAAAAACCTTTTATATATTGGATAAGATTTAAATTTAATAATGATAAACCTTCTTTAAAACAGCCAGCAATTTCATTAGGCAAAATTGGAGATATCGATGAAGTTTATTTTAATGGTGAACTTATTGGATTTAATGGAAGTATTGAAGGTAAATCAAAATCCTATTACCATTATCCGAGACTGTATAGAATTCCAAAGCACTTATTGAAAAATAATAATATTGTTGCAATAAGAGCTAAGAAAAGTGGTATCTTGTCAGCAGGTATTCATTCTGGTCCAGTTGATTTTGGCGAATACGAAGATTTAAGAATTTCTACTGGCATTGTAAATTTTTTGTCACTTGGTTTGGGAATGATTCTTTGTTTTTTTAGTCTTATGGTAGGTTTGTATCATTTATATTTGTATTTTCGGATAAAAGAATATCGATATAATTTGGTTTACTTCTTTTTTTCACTTTTCTCAGCTGTTTTTATTTACTCTGCTGCATGGGGGTTTAATAATCACATCACTAATCCGAAGTTGATACCCCAAATACATGCTTTATCAGGAGTTTTGACCACGATTTTTTATTTAGTATTTGTAGTAAGATTTCTCAATTTAAAAATAAATTATTGGCACAAGTTAATTATTCAATTGCAGCTGATTATTGCAGGGGCATGTTTTTTTTATAATGATGTTGATCACATTGTAAGGATATATAGGGTATGGTTTTTCTTGGCATTATTTACGATTTTGTACGCAGGATATTTATTTATAGTGCATTACTATAATAACAACAGAAAAGATTTAAGAGTCTTAATTTATTCAATAGTCATAATGTTTTTGTGTGCTGGGTTTGACTCTTTGTATGGTTTTGTTGTTTTTTCAAGTTTTCAGCTTAGTGGAATAGGTATTTTTGCTTTAAACGTTGGTATAATATTTTCAGTGGCTCAAAAATTTACAACGAACTATTTAGAAGTTCAAAGAGAAGTCGAAGGGCATACACAAATAATGTATGAAAGGGCACAGCAAGTAGCGCATGACATCCGTTCGCCGTTAACGGCCTTGAATGTAGTATCGAAGGATTTGTCAGGTTTACCAGAGGGGTCTCGGGTTTTGCTGCGAGCATCTATTCAAAGGATACAAGATATTGCCAATAATCTAGTAAGCAAGAGTGAAGTGTATACTGAAGATACCGAGGGTATAGATGAACACAATACTTTAGAATCTGTATTGTTGTTGCCTGTAATAGAAGAGATAGTATCAGAGAAAAGGCATCAGCAAAGAAGTAAAGAAGGTGTGAATATTGTTTTAGATAGTGAACAAACTTATGGTTTGTTTGCTAAAGTAGATGAGCATACTTTAAAAAGAGTTCTTTCTAATTTGATTAATAATAGTGTAGAAGCCTTTGAAGGTTCTGGAGAGGTGGTTGTTCAAATTACTGAATGCTTAGATTCTGATGAGGTTTTAATTCTTGTCAAAGACAATGGCAGAGGAATTCCAAAAGATGTGTTGCCCAAGTTGGGTGAAAGAGGAGCCTCTTTTGGCAAAGAAGCCCATAAAGGTTCAGGATCAGGCTTAGGCTTGTATCATGCCAAAAGCAGTATAGAGCAATGGGGTGGGCGCTTTATAATAGATTCTGAAGAAGGTAATGGTACAGAAATTCAACTTTATCTGCCCAAAACAGACGCGCCAGACTGGTTTATACCAGCGATCAACTTGGAAGGTATTAAAACTATTATTATGTTGGATGATGATGAGTCAATTCATCAAGTGTGGGAAAAGCGTTTAAGCCCCTATACAGAGCAATATAACATAGAGTTAAAACATGCTAGATGTCCAGATGCATTTGAAAAGCTGGTGCAAGAGAGAGAAGGTTTGTTGTGTTTATGCGATTATGAGCTTTTGGGTTACAAAGAGACTGGTTTAGACCTGATTGAGCAGAATAAACTAGAAGATATGGCAATCCTGGTGACGAGCCGGTATGCTGAAGAAGCTGTGCAGGGACGCTGCAAAAAACTTGGTATAAAACTTATCCCAAAAACATCTGCGGATTTGGTGCCGTTTACACTAAAAGATAAAGAATCTACGTGATAAGTATTTATTTTTTCACTATAAATAGTTTTAACAGAAAGGTATTAGCTATAAAATCAACTTTTTTTATCAAAATCATATCGACCAGGAGACATGATTTTTGCTGGGTCAATTGTATTTTTAATTGTTTCTAAAAATTTTAAATAAGAGTCGTTGGGTTCAGGTAAGCTTTTCATTGATTGTATACCTAAGCGGTGAGGAAAGCATTTTTTTTCAATAAAAGCTTGTAGCATTTCATCATGACATCGCATTGCACGAGTATCTTCTCCCTCTTGTTCACGATCGTATACAATCACAGGTAGAAAATAAATTGATCTTGAGGATGGAAAAGTCATAGCAATTATAGGCTCATAACTATGCTTTGCCAAATAGTCTCTCATAAGATTAATAGATGACATAAGATCATTTTGAGTAAAGGGAACTGTAGGACAAAGCCATAGTGCGCCACATTTGTCACGTTCAGGATGAGGGTTGTCAGGTATAGGAAATCTTTTGCGCCAGTACATACCTTTAACACTTTTCTGTGTTGGATTTCCAAGAAATATTGAATCATTGTATAGTGTGTCGACAATGGATGCGATATCTTTTTTTGCTAGCCAATTTAAAGGTTTTTTAAAAATTGAACAGATTTGAGCAGTGGTTTTATTGATTGTAAAAAATCCTTTTGAATAGGGTTTTAAACGTTTCTTTATTAAAGCTTTATCAGCTTTTGCATGAGCTTTTGAAGCAGAGTAGATGCCAACTAAACCAAACCAATTGATTCCTTTAAATGGACCGCTGACTTTATCAAAAATCGATGAAGATAAAGGAGTTTTTTCTCCAGTTAAATCCCAAGGGTATTGTGTTTCCCAGGCTAAAAATTTATGCCGATTCCAGACAACTGCACTATAAGGTGAAATAACTCCTTCATCCATTAAATCGCGCAGTGTTTCTGATGCTTTTTCCAAGTCTTTATCAGATTGTAAAGTAAATAATACCACTTGAAAATGCGCTGGTTTTAAAGGGAGCCAAAAAGTTGCTTGAGTTACAATACCTAAGTTTGATTGAGTGAAAATACCATCAAATGCAGGTCCTACGCCGTATCGGTGAATGTTCGATGAAGTTGATTCTCCATAACGACCAAAGCCAGTATGTATAGTTTCTCCAGTAGGTAAAACGACTTTCATATTGCAGCAGTGTTGTAATCGATCTCCAAATGGACCACTGCTATCGCCACGCTCTACCATATTTCCAATTAAGCTAGCATCTGGAGAACCTCCAATAACGGAAAGGTAGCGTTTAGAATTTTTTTTCTTGAGATACTTTGAAACTTGGGAAAAGGTTACACCGGGTTCAACTGTTATATAGCCCAATTCATCGTTGTAATTGATGATTTTATCCATTTTACCAAGATCTACAAGAGTACAATTTGATTGAGGGGGTACAAACGAACCCAGTCCCCAATTTTTACCACGACTAACAGGGTAAATGGTTACGTTATTTTCTTTTGCTATTTCTACACATTGACGAACTTTTTCATGAGTATCAGGTTGAATGATTGCAGCAATAGATTGGTCAGTTTCAAAAGTTGTCTCTTCATAGCTTTTGATATTATCTTTATTTGTATGGACAAAAGTATCCCCTAAAAGATTTTTCCATTGTTCGCAAGCAGAGTCAAAATTAGACGTATTTTTAGTATTCATAACTCGTTCTTTATGGGGATGATAGTTCATATAAAGTGAGGATATTCTTGCTGCAAATTAAACTTAAATCAAGGTTTAAATAATTAAAGTAATAATTTGGATTTGAAAAGAAATAATGTAATAGTAAGTCAGTGATTTTGAATATGCTTTTTATACAATTCGATTTTATCTTTGTTTAGGGGCGGCAGTGAATTTTTTAAAAGCTATTTCTAATAAACTTATTCAGATTCAGTATAAATTAGCTATATTTTTGGGACCTTGGTTAGGGGTAATCTTAGCATTAATTTTAGTAGGACTTCTCTTTAAAACAACGATTCCATATGGTTTTAAAGTTCCGGGTACTAAGATAACTAATTCGTGGGAAGTAACATTTTCAGATCCAACAAAATGTAACGTTGAATGTGTTTGGAAAAAATTGGATGTTGTAGATAAATCTATTTTGAATAAATATAGAGGTTATTTAGGGTATCGAATGCAAGTCGATAGTGAAGTTGTTCCAAAAGTAAAGCAGTTGGCTCTTTTTCTGGGGCCAATTGGTGATATTGATGAGACTTACTGGAATGGAACTTTAATTGGTAAAACAGGTGTTTTTTTTCCAAATGGGCGATTTACGCACCATAAAAATCGTATATATGACGTTCCCAACCATACAATTTTAAATCAACCTTTTCAAACAATCATTTTGAAGGTTCAAAAAATTGCTGGACCTGGAATAGGACCATATCGTTTAGATCCACATATAGGAAATTCAAAAGACTTGCATATTCATACAAAAATAAGGAATTTTGGGAGTATAACGGGGATATGGGTTGGAGCTATTATTTTAATAGTTTTAGGTATCTATCATTTTATCTTATTTAAGAAATTACCAGCAAGACGTGATTATTTTTATACGGGTATGAGTTTAATTTTTACTGGAGTTTATGGTGTATGTGCAAGTTTTACTCCTTACATGCTAACGCCAAAACCAGGGTCGTTATTTCGTATTCACGCTATCAGTGGTTATTTTGCGATTGCATTTTTGATAGCATTTATTAGAGAGCACTTTTCTTTAAAAAGCCAGTTAATGAAATGGGCAAATATTATTGTTACAAGTATTTGTACAGTAACAAGCCTGATCATAGTTGACTTTGATCGAGGGATTTTAGTTTTTCAAGCTTGGTTTGGTTTTTTAATAGTGTTTTGTGTTTGGACACCTTGGATTTTTTGGAAGCATAGAAAGTTAGAGCAGGCTGTTACACATAAGGTATTGCGTATAGGTTTGTTTATATTTTGTTCAACAATCATTCATGACATGATGGTTACTTCAGGGTTGTTTAGAAGTAATCTAATATCTATATATGGAATGTTTGCATTTCTAGGTGGTATTGCTGTGATGTTAGCTCAAGAATTTGCTCTTAGATATGCTCATGTTGAAGAGCAAGTTGAATCGAGAACAAAAGACTTAGCTATTGCGATTGAACGCCTTAAAGATCTAGAGCAGATGAAGGATAAGTTTTTTGCTAATATATCGCATGATTTTAAGACACCAATTGCTGTAGCTATGGGGTCTTTAGAGGAGATTAAACGTGAGACTTTGCCCACAGAAACTGTGCAAAGGCGGGCTGTAATAGCTGCAGAGAGCAGCTTGAACAAACTACTTGCCATGGTTGGTGATCTTTTAGATGTCATAAAGGCGGAGTCTGGAACATTAAAAATGGAGTGGGCGAATGTTGATCCTGTTAAAGCTATAAAAGAGTGGATGCAGCCCTTTACCATTTTAGCCAACAAGAAAAATTTACAACTAAACCTTAAGAATCAACTAAAAGAATCTATTAAAATTCCTCTGGATGTGAATAAGTTTGAAAGAATCATGCAAAACTTGCTGTCCAATGCTCTAAAGTTTACCAACTACAGTAAAAATAGAGAAAACTTAATTGAGGTTCAGCTAAAGATGGATCAAGCGTGGTGCTATATTGAAGTCCACGATAGCGGCATGGGTATACCCGATGATGAAAAACCCATGGTTTTTGAGCGTTACTATCAAACAACAAAGACTTCTTTAAAACATCATGGCGGCTCTGGAATAGGATTATCATTTGTCAAAGAGATGATAGAAAATCACAATGGTACAATAACAGTTAAAGACTCTGACTATGGCGGTGTTAAATTTGTTATAGCCTTGCCTTTAAAACAAAATGTTGAAGTTACAGGAAATTACTTTGTAGGCAGTGAAGCCAACACATATGCAGAAACTTATACTGTTGAGTTTCCTAGGCACGCCCCCGAAAAACTTAATGAAAATTTATTCACCATTTTGGTAGCGGAAGACAATCCTGAGGTGGCCAATATTACTTTGGCCGCAATAGAAAAAGAATTTAATGTGTATATGGTTGAAAATGGTCAAGAGGCTTTTGAGTTTATTCAAAATCACTCTATAGATTGTTTGGTAACCGATATTGTTATGCCTGTGATGCGGGGTGAAGAGTTGGTAAAAAAAGTACGCGCTTACAACAAGACCAAAAACCTGCCCATTGTAGTATTAAGCTCGCAAAGTGATGAGAATACAGTTGTTGAGCTGATTAAAGATGGAGCCAATGATTATGTGACCAAGCCGTTTAAAAGAGAGATTTTGTTGGCCAGAGTTTTTGGTCAAATAGAAAAGCATAAAAGTTCTCAATGGATTGCCCAAAATGAAAAAGTGATTGAGCTGGGGATGCTAGCCAGTGGTATTGCCCATCAAATAAGAAATGGTTTACATGCCATGAAAAACCAAATTTCATATTATGAAAAAACAGCCCAAAGAATTGAGCAAAATATTCATGAATTGAGTGAAGAGCAGAGGCATAAAATCAAGACACGACTAGATCAGTGTAATGAGATGATGATGCGGGCATTAGATAGAATTGATTCTTTAACCGCTTCAGTGAATTCCTATGCTTTGGGTTCAAAACAAGCCATTGAAATTACTTTAAATGACTCCTTAACCTTAATGAAAGAATTATTGGCAGATAAAATTAAAAGTACAGCAATAAACATTGAATTGAATGTTGAAGAAAATCTTAAGTTTATAGGTTACACTTCATTCCATGAAGTCATTATTAATCTCTTTGTCAATGCTATGGATGCCTGCAAGCATGATGGTACGGGTAAGATAATTTTAAATGCTAAACAAGATGGCCAAGTGATTAAAATAGAGATTACAGATAATGGTACTGGAATAAAAAAAGATGCTCTAGATAGAATCTGGCAACCGTTTTTTACAACCAAAGATCCAGATAAAGGTACGGGTTTAGGTTTGTATATTGTGAGAGATATTATTCAAGGGCAACATGGTGGTAAGCTTAATGTTTATTCTGAGGGTGAAAACAAAGGAGCTAAATTTGTTATAGAGATTCCTAAAGTTGCTAAAGAAGCCACGCAAGATGCAAGTTTTGTCATGCATGGGCATGAAGTTTAAAATAAAAACTTTTACTATACTTAGCTTTTAAATTTTATGAAATGGTAAGGCTTATTAAAATTTTGATAGAGTTTATAAGGTATAATAAGTTTAGCATTTTTTAAATTCACCATAGATTTCCTGATCATCCAGTTCAATAAAGGTTACAAGTAGCTCTGTAAGTCTAAAGCAAGCAATGCATTGTTCTAACGTGATCCAGGGAATATGGCGTAATAATGTGCATGCTATATAAAAATGGTCTTCTCTTAAATTAGTTTCATGATGTTTTTGTACGCAGTCACCTGCAGTTTTAGTTTTGGGGTGTTGCCAAAAAATATCAGCAATAGGGTTGATCTCATTGAGAGAGGTGTCTTCAAAACGTTCTAGCAACATAATAAAGGCGGGAAAAAATACATCGTAGGAACTGGATAGTTTTAGTAAATCCATGGAAAGTTTTGTCCAAGTATTAACCGGCAGTTGATCCAAATTTTTACCAAGGCTGTTAAGTGCCATGAGTAAAATTTTATCATGGCCATTTTTACTGTGAATATAATTTTGCATAACCTCCTTAGTTGAGAAGCTTCTATTAAGTGCCGGCTTTAATGCATCATGGCACCTTGTTGTGACATAATGATTCAAGCGTAAAAATTTTTTAACCAAGTGCAAATACGACTCTTCATCAGTATTAATTAAATGGTTAAACTTATTAATGTAACTAAAACTGTTTTTACCAGATGAATGTTTTTTGACCCACTGTCGAACAATACTATACACATGTAAACTTGAGAACATGGTATGCTTTGAGTGATAATGGCATTGTCTCAGTGTTTTTTTAAGGTTAATCTCCCAAGATTTTTTTTTCAGGGCAAAAATATCATTTGAATGAATGGTTTTTTTAAACAACTGCTTTGTTAAATTATAGGGATTGGGTTTTTCAGAAATTAAATAAGAGCCTTTAAACAGTTGAGTGTTGTTTGGATAAATGTAGCACACTGGAAAGTGGGCGAGCTGTTTTAAAATATCATGTTCATTGTAACCTTGATCAATTTCAGCATGAATGTCTATCCATGGGGTTTGAATTTTAATATCATTATAGTTCTGCTCCATTGAAGCATCTTGATAAAGTTTATAGTTATACATGGTTTCCCCAGATGAAAAAAATAATGCACAGTAATAACGCTTTGTTGGGTATTTGTTGAGTCTTGCAACAGCTATTACTGTGCATGGTATTTATAGTGTTCTTGCGTCGCTTGCGACCTTAACCACTACTTTTTTTATTTTCATCCGTGACCTCCTCTTTAGTTTGGTAGATAATGCTCAATTAAAAGCAAGCATTGTGCCATTAAGAAAAGGTCTGAAATATATCTATATGTGTTTATTGTGCTGTTGTTTGTGTATGAATGTTTGTAAAACAAACACAAGTGGTTATAAACTGAACATGGTAAGCAGCAATGTGTTTACATTATACGTTTAAAAATAGTTTTACAGTTCTTCGCTACCCATATCCAAGCGTTTCATTCTTGAATATAAACTGGATCTTGAAATATTAAGTAGCTTGGCAGCCTCAGAGTAGTTTTTGTTGCTGTTATCAATAGCGCGCGTTATAAAATCACGTTCAAAGTCATCCAAAGCATCTTTAAATTCATTGACCGGTCTAGGTATTTGATGATGGTTTGTTACCATCATTAACTCACTGCGTATGCGTTTAGGAATATTATGGATACCCAGTTCATCTTCATCCGCTAACAGTAACATTTGTTCAAGGGTATGAAACAGCTGCCGGGCATTGCCTGGCCATGGATAAGCGGCCAACATGCCTTTGGCCTCAGCATTTATCCTTTTACCATCTGGATTTTTGTCGTTTTGATCTAGAAAATAATTGATCAATAAAGGAATATCTTCTGGTCGCTCTCTTAAAGGTGGAATTTCAATTTCAATAATATTGAGACGATAAAATAAATCTTCTCGGAATGTTTTTTGAGCAATCATTTCGTGCAGGTTCTCATTGCTGGCAGCGATGACTCGGAAATTAGAATGAATGATACGGTTGCCGCCAACACGTTCAAATTCTTTTTCTTGCAAGACACGCAATAGTTTTGCCTGTAAACTTAAGGGCATACAGCTAACTTCATCTAAAAATAAATTGCCTTGATCTGCAACTTCAAATTTCCCGCGTTTTAAATCAGTGGCGCCAGTAAAAGATCCTTTTTCATGGCCAAAAAAAGTAGATTCCATCAGTTCTGAAGGAACAGCAGCGCAGTTTACCGCAATAAAGGACTTTTTTTCTGACATGCGATGAATCATCCGTGCCATGACTTCTTTGCCAGTGCCGCTTTCACCTTGTATTAAGATATTGGCGGAGCTTGAAGCCGCTTTTTTTGCCAGTGTTCTTATTTTTTGAATACTTTGTGAGCGGCCAATAAATTCATAAGGTAGAGTGCTGTCATTTGCACAGTTGTCAATAGCTCTACATAAAGTAAATAAAAGATCTTCGCTTTGAAAAGGTTTTGAAACATAATCGAAGGCCCCTATTTTTAAGGCCTGAGAAATTTGTTCGGTTCGTGTTGAACCTGTGAGCATGAGTATGGGACAGTCTGGGGTTAACTGTATTAAATCAGGTAAGATATCCAGGCCATTGTTTTCTTGTAAGTGAATATCCAGTAAAATAGCACTGGGAGTGTTTTTGTCTAAATATTGGACGGATTCTTGATAGTTGCTTGCCCAGTCAACCGTATAATGTTGCTCTAATTCTAGCTTTAGAGAGTGATATATGAGTTTGTCATCATCAATGAGAAGGATTGTTTTTTTGTCCATATTTTGGACATATCCAGTTAAAAAAGTGTTGTCAACAAAGTTTTTTTTCTATTGAGTTAAAATAAGATGTGCGCGCTTTATAATCAGTGTTTGAAGTAAAGACAGCTTGATAGGTTTAAAAAAATCTTATACTTAATTGCTTTTTTGATGTCTTTGATGTTTGGATCAGACGAGAGTTTTTTTACTGAGTTTATCGTGCATGTATGAAGAGCCATTTTCATGCTTTGTTTAAAGCAACTTATGTGTCATTAGAATTGTATTGTTAGGCTTAACTGTGATGGTAGGGCGAATTGTTTAGTATGGTAAAAGCGCGGTAAATTTGCTCTGTTAATACCAATAAAGCAATACGGTGAGGAAGAGTCATTTTAGAAAGGCTTATGTATTCTTTAGTAAAGTTCTTTATATCTTTAGGCAAACCGTAAGACCCTCCTATGATAAAGTATAAGTCTTGAGTTGTGTGCTGATTAAGCTTATAGGCAAGCTTTTTTGAGCTTAACTCTTGGCCACTTTCATCCAAAGCAATGATATAAGCTTTTGTCATTTTCTTTTTAAATATATCACTCAAGCTTTTGTTTTCAGCGTAGCGTAATATTTCAAAGTCACAATAATGTTTCAGACGTTTTTGGTAAACATCAATCCAACTTTGCTCTGTTGCACTTGGCTTTTTTGAAAATGTGACGATTGTAATTTTCACAATTGATTCTGGTATGTTTAGATTTTAGATAAAAACACTTAATATTTTTGCTTATAAGCAATATGTTGCACAATCACCCAGTGTTGTTCAACAAAAAGTGAGTTGAGTTTTGAAAAACTGTCCTAATGTGCGGTCAGGAGAGCCGCATCATGAACTTTTTCATAAGGTACGTGTCCCCACAACTTATCAAAGTTGTAATGTTCACGGGCCTCTTCTAGAAAAATATGCACGACGACATCTCCAACATCCAACAATATCCATTGACCATTTTGATAGCCTTCTAAATGCTGACTCCCTTTTGGAAATTGCTTTAAAATGGCATCAGCCAAGCCTTGGGCATGGGTTGTCGATGTAGCACTCATCACCACAAAAAAATCGGCATAAGCAGAATGACCTTGAACATTAAATACTTTAAGATCCAATGCTTTTTGGTTAGATGCTATTTGCAGGACTTTTTTGGATTTGAGATCGGGTGAAAGAACAGACTGTTTTTGTTTTGTTGTTACTTTACTCAGAATATCTTTATTATAACAAAGATGATGCATATGAATCAAATAATATCCTTATTTTTTTAAAGGTTTTAAAAATTGTTCTTGCATTTTTTCTTTAAGTTCATCTAAGCTTTCAGGCGTATTTGCAGAAATGAAGCAAGCTTCACTGAATTTCTTTTTTAGAGCAACTTTCAACTTTTCTTGTTCTTTTATGGCTAGTAAGTCCATTTTGTTAAAAACAATCAAGCTTCTTTTATTGAGAAGAGATGGGTCATAGGCTTTTAATTCACTTTCAATGGTATGATAATTTTTTACAATTTGCTCAAGGTCGTTGCATGAAGCATCAATTAAATGAATTAAGTTTTTAGCACGTTCAATATGTCGTAAAAAGTCATGGCCTAGACCTATCCCTTCACTGGCGCCTTCAATTAAGCCTGGGATGTCGGCCAATATTAGATTTTGATCTTTAAAATGAACAACCCCAAGAAAAGGGTGGATGGTGGTAAAGGGGTAGTCTGCACTTTTTGATTTTGCTTTAGTGATGTGACTAAGTAAAGTGGATTTTCCAGCATTGGGGAGACCAATGATGCCTACATCGGCCAATATTTTTAGCTCCAGATAAATCCACATGCCTTCCACCGTTTTACCTGGTGTTGCTTTTTGTGGGGCTTGGTTGACGGAAGATTTAAAATGAATATTGCCTAAGCCGCCTTTACCGCCTTTTTGTAAAAGGCAAGTTTCATCATGCGCAAACACCTCGCCCAATTTTTCTTGGCTTTCTGCGTGATAGGCAAGGGTTCCCGGCGGCACTTTAAGATAAACCGGAGCACCTTGTGCACCATTTTTTTGGCGTGTTCCACCGGGCTGACCATTTTTAGCTTTGTGATGGCGCTTTTTTTTGTAATCTAAAAGTGTACTTAAATGTTTTGAAGCGACCATATAAATATCACCGCCTTTGCCGCCATCGCCACCATCAGGGCCACCTTTAGGAATATAGCGTTCACGCCTAAAACCGACGTGACCATCACCGCCATCGCCAGCTTTGATGAAAATTTTAACATGATCTAAGAATGTATTATTTTTTGCCATATTTTTTTTGCCGTAAAAAAAAAGCCCGACTAATTTTAGTCAGGCTTTTTAAATTCAATACGTTATTGGACGTTAAGAGGCTAAAACAACGCTGACTTTCTTTTTGTCTTTACCTACACGGTCAAACTTAACAACACCATCTGTTTTTGCAAAAATAGTATAATCTTTACCAAGGCCAACATTGTCACCAGGATGAATTTTGGTGCCTACTTGTCTTACAATAATATTGCCCGCTTTGACGCTTTGACCTGCATAAATTTTAACACCGCGTCGCTGACCCTGACTGTCGCGACCGTTTTTAGAACTACCACCAGCTTTTTTATGTGCCATTTACTTTTTCTCCTTGGGGAAAACGCTTTTCCCCTCTTGACGAAAACGCGGTTTCCGTCAATTCACCCCTTTGCGGTCAACATCGATATAAAATCTCGTTTCCACGCTTCTGAAAAAAATCAGGGGGTATTTGTTAACATCGTATAACCTAAACTTATTACCCTTCGATTGTTTTGATTTCTACTTGTGTATAGTTTTGTCTGTGCCCTTGCTTCTTCTTGTAGCCTTGTCTTCTTTTTTTCTTAAAGACGACAATTTTTTTGGCTTTTACTTGAGCACGAATTTCACCTGTAACAGTAGATTTTAAGCCTTCACCTGTTTTTAAGGTTGCGCCATCAGACACAGCCAAGACTTGATTAAATTTCACTTCACTTCCAACTTCACCATCCAGCTTTTCAATGGTGATAATTTCACCAGGGGTAGCTTTGAATTGGTGGTTTCCTACTTGTACTATCGCATATTTAGACATAATCAGGCGACACATATGAGTCTTTTTCAGACTTGTCAAGTGATTTGTTTTTTTTCTGAGAGGGAAAAACGCTTTTCCCCTCTTGACGAAAACGCGGTTTCCGTCAATTCACCCTTTTGCGCTCGCAAGCGCTTTCGCTTGCTTGCTCGTTCTTCGGTAAAAATCAAGCTATATCAATATATAGAGGTAATAATTATTTCAAATTTAATTTATGAAGGCTTTAAACTGTTGAAATTGCGTTTGCATTGTGGATTTAAGCAAATTCTCTTTGACAAAAAGTTGGCGAAGACATACGAAGTGGGATATAGTGGGACAAAGTGGAGTATAGTCTCTACGGTGTGGTATGAAGTGTAACATTTTTTTGAAGAAAGGTAACTGTGTTTAGAGGGCAATACGAACATACGATAGATACCAAAGGTCGTGTCAGTGTGCCGTCTAATTTTAGGGATTTGATTCAGGAAAATTATAGCGAGGCTTTGGTGCTAACCCGTTTTAATGATTGTTTGGTGTGTTATCCCCAAGAAGAGTGGGATGCTCTGGAAAAAAAGATTGCGCAATTGCCTCAGCTTAAGCCGGAGGTTCAGGTTTTTCAACGGTTTTTTCTTTCAGGAGCCAGCAATTGTCAGTTTGATAAACAAGGGCGTATTTTGATTCCAGCCTTTTTGCGCCAGCATGCAGCAATAGAAAAAGAAGTGGTTTTTGTAGGGATGCTTAAAAAAATTGAATTATGGTCTAAAGATAGATGGGATAAAGCGTTTGCTGAATCTCAAGAAAAATTCAGTGCCATGAGTAGTGTGTTGTCGGATTTGGGGATTTAACGATGGATAGATCAGCAGAACAAGTCTATGAAAGCCAGCATATTACAGTCTTACTTAAAGAAGCTGTGGAGTACTTAAACTGTGTTCCAGGAAAGCACTATCTAGATTTTACTTTTGGTGGAGGTGGCCACAGTGAGGCTATTTTAGAGCAAACTGCAGACTTGGGAACGGTGGATGCATTTGATAAAGACACTCAGGCTATAGCCAGTTATAAAAATAAAAACTTGCTGGGGAAAAGGCTGTTTTTGCATCATAAGACCATGAGTCAAGTTCCAGTTTGGCTCAATGAGCAGAAAAATTGGCAAAAATACGATGGGGCATTGGTTGATTGCGGGGTTTCGTCCTTTCAACTTGATCATCCTGAGCGAGGTTTTTCTTATATGCACGACGGTCCATTGGATATGCGCATGGACCATCAGAGTTCAATAACCGCTAAAGATTTAATTTTAAAGAGTTCAGAACAAGAGCTTAAGAGAATCATTAAAGATTATGGTGAAGAAAACTTTTCTGGCAGAATAGCCAGAACCATAAAAGAGAGACAAACGCAGTTATTCACTACCCAAGATTTGGTTGATTGTATTGTCAAAGCCATTCCTGATTTTATTAAGGGAAAAAAAAAGCAGGCAGTTTTGTCTCGAGTGTTTCAAGCTATTCGTATTGCTGTCAATGATGAAATGGGTGAAATCAAAGTTGTTTTAGACTATTTATGTGAAAACCTTAAAGCCATGGCAAGAATTGTGGTGATCACATTTCATTCTATTGAAGACAGGCTAGTCAAGCAGCTTTTTAAAGAAAAGGAAAAGCAAGGCTTCATTAAACGTATCAATAAAAAGGTTATTGTCCCCAGTGAAGAAGAAATAGCAGTTAATCCGCGCTCAAGAAGCGCTAAAATGCGTGTTGTGGAATGTTTGGGCAGAGGTGAACAATGAAATTACTAGCGCATAAAAAGTTAATTGTGTTGGCTGCGCTGTTGATGACTTTATCGTTTTCTCTATTATATGTACGTTCAAGGTTTTTGTTGCTTGAGCTTAGTTATGAGGTGGGTCAATTAGAGCAGTCTTTGGCTAAAAAAGAAAACGAAAGAGACATTTTGCTTCTTGAGCTGGCAGTGCTTAAAAATCCAAAACGTATTACAAAAATTGCAAAAGAGAAGTTAAATCTTAACTCTTCAGTTCATCCAATCTCTGTAACCCTTAAAAACAGTGGGGGTGTGCATGACTTTTGAAAACAAACTTTTTAAGGCAAAAGTATTATTTGTTTTGAGTCTTTTCATGCTTTCGTTTGTAAGTCTAGTTGTGAGAAGTGTTCAACTGCACCTGTTTGCAGATGAAAGAATCGCCAATATGGGCCGGCAGAATAACCGTACCATACATTTGGCCACCAAAAGAGGAACTATTTTTGATCGTAAAGGAAGGACATTGGCGTTAAGTTTAAAAGTGCCATCCTATTTTGTGGACCCTCATATTTTTAAACCAACGCAAGCAGAAATTGAACAATTGGCCAGTTTATTTGGGGTAAGTTCTAGGAAGCTGTTGAAACGTGTCAAAAATGGTTCTCGGCGTTTTGCTTGGGTGAGTCGTTTTGCTAACCCAGAAATAGAAGAAAAAATTAAAGCGCTTGATATTGCTGGCTTACATTATGTCAGTGAGTGGAAACGATTTTACCCTGATAAAGAGTTAGCAGGACAAGTCTTGGGTTTTGTCGGTTATGAAGGTAAAGGTTTGGAGGGTATTGAGCGTTATTATGATGATCAGCTGGTCCAAGAAGAGCGCTCCATTGCCACCAAAAAAGATGGAAAAGGCAGAACAATATACTCAGAAGTTGCTGCTGTAAGAGCAAAGAAACGCAGTACACACTTAGCCTTAAGTATTGATGCCAATTTACAGTATATTCTTGAAGAAAAATTAGCCATGGGTGCTCAAGAAACGAAAAGCGAATCGGCTGTGGGGGTGTTAATGGATCCTTACAGTGGTGAAGTTTTAGCTATGGCCTCTTATCCTCAGGTTAACCCGAATCAATTTTCTCAATACCCAATGCAGCACTGGCGTAACCGAGCAGTTCAGGAAGTTTTTGAACCTGGATCTACATTTAAAATTTTTACCATGGCGGCAGCTTTGGAAAAAAAAGCGCTAAAACCCGATCAAATTTTTCACTGTGAAGAGGGGAGTTTAAATTTTGGCTCAAAAGCCATACGCAACTCCATTCAAAAAACATGGCTAGATCCAGAGGGTATTTTAAAATATTCAAATAATGTGGGGTCAGCCAGAATAGGTTTGGATTTGGGTGCCCATAATTTATACAAAGCTATTGTTAACTATGGTTTTGGTCAAAAAACTGGCTTAGATTTTCCTGGGGAACTGAATGGGCTGTTATCAAGATATAAATCTTGGCAACCTATGGATGTGGCCAATATATCTTTTGGTCAAGGTCTTGGTGTGACAGCTGTTCAAATGGTGTCAGCTGCGGCAAGCTTTGCCAATGGGGGCTATGCAGTTCAGCCAAGCATGTTGGTTAAATCAAAAGAAGAAATAAAGAAATCTAAAACTAAAATTATTTCAGATAAAACATTGGAGTTTATTCATAAATGGATGTTTGCCGTGACTCAAAAAGGCGGTACTGGATACAGAGCAAGAATCGATGGATTCAATGTTGCGGGTAAAACGGGGTCGGCACAGATTGTTGATAGCTCAACAGGCCGTTACTCCAATTCAGATTTATTCAGTTCGTTCATTGGCTTTGCCCCTTTAGAAAAGCCAAAGTATGTTTTATTTATTGGCTATAAAAAACCAAAGCAATACCGTCATGGTGGAGAGCTAGCCGCACCTATATTTTCTGCAGTAATGTCAGAATCACTACAGTATGCTGGAGTTAAGCCAACACTTCAAGAAACAGACAATATGTTTATGATGGCTCAAGAAAAACCAGAAAATGATCATAAAAAAGACTCGATCATTGAAGGTAAAGATAATTTACAAAATTTAAAAGGTTTGTCTTTGCGTGAGGTCTTGTCTTGGGCATCTGGCCAAAACTTTGATGTTGAGATTATAGGGCATGGCAATGTTTACTCACAGCGCCCCGATCCAGGGTCGAGTATTGTGGATTTACACAAAGTTAAAGTCTACTTGTCATCAAGTTTAGGGGAAACTAAAATATGATGAGCAAGCAGTCCTATTTACATGACCATGAACAGGCCATCATGAACGATAAGCGCTTGCGTGTAACAGTTGATTTCTCTGATGATTTTAAAAGCAGTGAACCCGTTAAGCGTATTTTTGCTAGAGCGCTTCCTGGTTCAATGCGGGGAGTCTGTATTGATAGTCGTGTGATTGAATCTGGCGATGTGTTTTTTGCAATTAAAGGTGAGTCTGGTGTTGATGGCCATGATTTTGCTCAAGACGCTTTAAATAAAGGTGCCTGTGCGATTGTTGTATCAAAGAAAGATGAAAGTATTGATCCAGAATTACAGTTGGAGGTTGACGATACACTTGTTGCGCTGCAAAAGTTTGCTACCGCATGGAGAAAAGCTTGGGGGCAGACAGTGGTTGCCATTACCGGCTCTAATGGTAAAACCAGCACAAAGTATTTATGTTTTCAGATATTAAAAGCAAAATTTAAGATTACCCCACCGAGAAACTCATGGAATAATGCTTTAGGGGTTCCTTTGTCTTTGTTGTCTATTCAAAAAAATGATGACCTACATGTATTGGAACTGGGCATGAATCATCCAGGAGAGATCTATCCCTTAACGGCAATAGCCCAGCCGGATATTGCGGGGATAACCAATATTGGAAGAGCGCATATTGGTTTTTTTGAAAACATAGAAGGCATCGCACAAGAAAAAAAACAAATTTTGCGTTGGCTCAATGAAAACAAAAGTCAAACCGGTACAGCGATTATAAATCTTGATGATTCAAGGTTAGCACCTGTTGTTGAATCAAAAAACTATGGGTTTAAAAAGAAAAGTTTTTCTCTAGAGCATCGTGAGGCAGATGTTTACGTGCTAGATGAAAACCAAGAGCAAATGATTAATTATGGGAATAAGGGGCAGTTTAAAAATACTATACGTTTGTTGGGAAAGCATAACTTAAGTAATGTTTTGTTTGCGCTGTGTGTTGCAGATGTTCTGAATATTGATGCTGATTCAGTCAAAGATAGCTTGCCCAGTCTATATTTGCCTGCCTTAAGACAGGAAACCATAGTTTTGGCCAATGATATTGTGCTGTTGTTGGATTGTTACAACGCCAACTTAGACTCTACGTTGATTGCAATAAAAACACTAAGCAGTATGTCGCAGAAAAATAAAGTTCTTGTTTTGGGTGATATGGCTGAAAATGGAGTGTTTAGCCGAGAAAACCATCTATTGGTGGCTAAAGCCATTGCAAAAGAAAGCGCAATTAATACAATTTTATGCTTTGGCGATGAAACAAAAATTATTGCTGAATTTTTCAATGAAAATGAATCTAAACGATGCTTTCACTTTAATGAAAAAGAGCCGTTATTGAATAAGATAAAACAAGAAATTCAAAAGGATATGGTAATTTTGTTCAAAGGTTCCAGAAGTAATGCTTTAGAAACTGTTGTAGCGGAATTACAAAAAAGCCCAAAATTCAGGAAGGTGGGATAATGTTTTATCACTTGGTTGATTGGCTAGCATTAAATGAAACGGCATTTAGAGTTTTTCAATACATTTCATTTAGAGTGTTTCTTTCAATTTTAACCGCTTTAAGTATTTCTCTTTTTTTAGGGCCACCCATTATCCGTTATTTGAAGCGTAAGCAGGGACATGCCAGTAATGTGCGTGAAGATGTTCCCCAAAGTCATCAGAAAAAAAGCGGCACGCCTACCATGGGTGGAATGATGATTATTTTGTCTATTGTTTGTGCAAGTATCTTATGGGCAAGGCTAGATATTTATTATATTTGGTTGATGTTGGCCTGTGTACTGTTTTTTGGGTTGATTGGCTTTATTGATGATACGTCTAAAGTAAAAAAAACCAAGGGAATGACAGCTAAAGTTAAGTTTATTTTTCAATGGTTATGTGCAGCTTTTTTTTCAATTGTCTTATGGAAACAGGGTTTTGATTTGAATTTGCAGGTTCCTTTTATAAAAGATCCCAATATTGTTTTACCGGTTGTATTGTTTATTATTTTTTCTTGTTTAGTCATTGTTGCTACGTCCAATGCGGTAAACTTAACAGACGGTTTGGATGGTCTAGCCATTGGGCCTATTTTAGTTGCTGCAGGATGTTTTTTAATTTTTTCTTATCTGGCAGGACATGATGAATTTTCAAGCTACTTAAACTTATACCCTGTTCCTGGTGCTGGGGAGCTGTGTGTTTTCTTTGGCGCCATGCTCGGGGCTGGCTTAGGGTTTTTATGGTACAATACGTATCCGGCTCAAGTATTTATGGGTGATGTGGGCTCTTTATCTTTGGGGGCAAGTTTAGGTCTTGCAGCAGTTATTGTTAAGCAGGAATTGCTGTTGTTTTTGGTGGGTGGAATTTTTGTGCTTGAAACGGTCAGCGTTATTATTCAAGTCATCTCTTTTAAATTAACGGGTAAAAGAGTGTTTAAGATGGCACCTGTTCACCATCACTTTGAGCTTAAAGGCTGGGCAGAACCCAAGGTTATAGTAAGATTTTGGATCATTGCAATTGTTTTGGCATTGTTATCTCTAACCACATTGAAGTTAAGGTGAGTCCATGGCAAGTCGGGTAGCTAAACATATATCGAATCGTTTATCCAGCATGGATTATGTGCTGCTGATCAGCATTATAAGTCTGGTGTTTTTAGGAACAATAATGATTTATAGTGCATCCTCATTGCTGGCAGCAGAGAAGTATGGTTCAAGTGCATTTTTCTTAAGTCGACACCTTTTTGTTTTGGCATTAACGTTTTTGTTAATGCCAGCTGTTTACTTTATAAAAATTCATTGGTTAAAAAAGACAGCAACTTTGATGTTGCTGCTAATGATTGTTGGCCTAGTCTTAACCGTTTACACAGATCTAGGAGTCACCATGAACTATGCAAAACGTTGGCTTAATTTAGGATTTATGCGCATACAGGTATCGGAGTTTTTAAAGCCAATATTAATTATTTATGTTGCCTCTTATCTTTCGCGTAAGAAAGATAAATTGCATTCTTTTTCAGATGGTTTGTTACCTTTGTTAATTATATTGGGTTTAATTGTTGCGTTAATGATGAAACAACCGGACTTTGGTTCAACGGCAGTGATTGTTGCCAGTTGTGGCTTGATGATGTTTGTTGGAGGCGTGCGTATGTCACATCTTTTGGCCTTGTTGCTTGCTGGAATAGGCGGTGGCGCAGCTTTGATTGCAGGAGCACAGTATCGTTTGGATCGTTTAACAACATTTTTAAATCCATGGGATGATCCCAGTGGTAAAGGCTTTCAAATTTTACAGTCTTTGGTGGCTTTTCAGCGAGGCGGTGCCTACGGGCAAGGTTTAGGGGATGGGTCACAAAAGTTACTGTACTTACCTGAAGCGCATACAGATTTTATTTTCTCGGTTGTTGGAGAAGAGTTAGGTTTGGTTGGGTCATTGTTACTCATTTTCTTTTTTGTATGTTTTGTTGTGCAAGGATTAAAGCTATCGATCAGGCTCAAAGATGATTTTGCCCGTTACATGGCGTTTGGTTTAACAGCGCTTATTGGCTTGGAAGCTGTATTAAATATGTCTGTGGTGATGGCTTTATTACCGACCAAAGGCCTAACGCTGCCATTTATTAGCTATGGGCGGTCATCTTTGTTAGCCAGTCTATTTTGTGCAACATTATTGTTGTCACTTTCTTCTTCTGTGGGTTCTATACAACGTAATGCTAAAAAGGTGGTTGTATGAAGTGGGCATTTGTTGCAGGAGGAACAGGTGGGCATATTTACCCAGCAATTGCTATTGCAGACCATTTAAAGCGTCACCAACTGGCAGATGAGATTGTGTTCCTAACAACCGAAAAAGTCTTGGATCAAGAGATTATTGAACAGGCGGGTTATCCACTGTATGCAATGAGCGGTTCTGGTTTTAATCAAACAGGGCTTGTACAAAAAATAAAAGCATTACTTAACTTTGTGAAACTATTTTTTAAAAGTAGAAAACTCATTAAACAGCATCAATTTGATTGTGTTATTGGCACCGGTGGCTATATGTCTGGACCAGTTTTATGGTCAGCGTACTTGGCTAAAAAAATCACAGCAACTTTGGAGCCTAATGTTGTTGTTGGGCTAAGCAATCAATGGGTGAGTAGCTTTGTGAATAAAGTTTTTTTTGCTTTTGAAGAAAGTAAAAAGTTTTTAAACAAAAAAAAATGTATGTTTACCGGCAATCCCATTCGTCAAACAATTCTAAATATTGCGCCACCACAAGAGCCTAAAACAAAAAAAGTCTGTGTCATGATTTTTGGGGGCTCACAAGGGGCCAAGCAAATTAATGATTTATTGATACAAGCCATTCCAAAATTGAGCGAAAACAAAGATCAGGTTAGTTTTGTGCATCAAACCGGTAAACATAATTACAAGGAAGTCTTACAAACTTATGAAAAGTTTAACTTTGAACATGAGGTTCATGAATATATTTTTGATATTGCCAAAGCATATGAGCGGGCAGACATTATTGTAGGGCGTGCTGGTTCAAGTATTCTTGAAATAGCTGCCTGTGGACGCCCCAGTATTTTAATCCCTTATCCCTATGCAGCAGATAATCACCAGCAAGAAAACGCAGCTGTTATGGAAAAAAACAATGCTTCTTATGTATTAACCGGTAAAGACATTGATGTTGAAGATTTTGTAGGCTGCTTAAAAGAATTGATTCTTAATCAACAAAAGAGAGAGCTGTTTAGAGCAGGCGCTCTAAGCTTAAGGCATGATCAGGCAGCCAAAACAATTGTTGATCAATTAATGCAGGAGTTTAGACATGCATAAAAATTGGCAGCAATGGGAAAGGTCTCTTGACAGTATTGTTGGTTTGTCTGTGAAGAAAAATAAGCCTTTAAAAAACAAAACAAGTTTTGCAAATCAGTCTTCTGCTCAGTGGTATGTTGAGATTGAACAAAAATCTGCTTTAAAACAACTCATTGTTTCATTTAAAGAAAGTGGGCTGGTTTGGAAAAAAGATTGGGATGTTTTAGGCAAAGGGTCCAATGTTTTATTCAAAGACCAAGGGTATCAGGGTTGTATTGTCGATTTATCTAAAGCCTTTGCCTATTATCAACCTGCTGGTAGCAATGCTGAGGGTAAAAAATATAAAGTTGGTGCTGGTCTAGCTAATATTGTTTTGCTTAATCACCTTAGAAAAGAAAAGCTCAAAGGTTTTGGTTATGTTTTTGGTATTCCTGGAAGTGTGGGTGGGGGATTAATCATGAATGCGGGCACACCCTTAGGTTGGTATGGTCAAAACGTTATTGCGGTCCAAGGTTATCATGTTAATGGTGATGATGTGCAGTGGGAAGTCAGCGAGAAAGATTTTGAGTACCGTTCTTTTAAAAAGAAAAAAGATTTTATTGTCACCGACCTTGAAATGTTTTTTAAACACAGTGACGGTTTAAGTATTGAAAATGAAATCAAACAAGCTAAAGAAAGCCGAAAAAATCAACCCTTAAACAAACCCAGCTTTGGTTCTGTATTTAAAAATCCACAGCCGTTGTACGCGGCGCAATTGATTGAGCAAGCCCAATTAAAGGGAAAAACAATAGGGGGAGCGCAAATTTCAGAGAAACATGCCAACTTTATTGTTAATCAAGGAACGGCAACATGCTCTGATGCCATGGCTTTAATCACTCTAATGAAAGAAACTGTGAAAACAAAGTTTGCGGTGGATTTACAACAAGAAGTCATTGTGATGGGGGATCAAGGATGATGTTTGATAAAAATCTTAAAATTGTTGTTCTTCAAGGTGGTTTTTCAAAAGAAAGAGAGGTTTCTTTAAAAACTGCAAAAGCTATTGTCAGTGCTTTAGAAGGCGGTGGATATCAGCATGTTAAAGTTATTGATGTAAAACAAGGCTTTGTGCATCAGCTTTTAAACCAAGATATTGACCTTGTGATTAATGCTCTTCATGGTCATTATGGTGAAGATGGCACTGTACAAGGTTTATTAGATAGTTTGGGTATTGCGTATACGGGTGCAGGTGTTGAAGCTTCCGCTTTATGTATGAATAAATTTGTATCAAAGGTTTTGATGCAGTCTCACAATATTAGCACACCAAATTTTAAACATGTTCAGATAACAGAAAGTTTAGAGGCAATCAAAGCCAAAGCCCTTGATATAGGCTTTCCTTTAGTGATTAAGCCCTGTCATGAAGGTTCAACGTATGGTTTAAAAGTGGTGAAAAAACCTGAGGATTTTTCAGACAGTTATGCGTGGTGTAAACCTTATGGACAATCTTTTCTTTTAGAACAATATATTTCTGGTAGGGAAATAACGGTGGCTGTCTTAAATGGTCAGTGTTTACCCACTGTAGAAATTAGTCCCAAGAGCGGTTTCTATGATTATGAAGCCAAGTATACCCCAGGAAAAACTGAATTTGCATGTCCGGCACAGTTGAGTGAGAGCTTGCAACAACAAGCCAATGATTTAGCGTATAGATCAGCTCAAGTGTTGGGTGTTTTAGATTTTTGTCGTGTAGATATGATGATAAAAGATAATCAGGTTTTTGTTTTGGAAGTGAATACTTTGCCAGGCATGACTCCCACCAGTTTATTTCCAAGAGCTGCAAGTGTAGCAGGGATTTCGTTTTTAGATCTTTTGCAAACTTTAATTGAACAGGCTTTACAAAGAAAGGAGAAAAGATGAATCGCTACCATAGACCAGTGTTAAATATTGGCTCATCAGACAAAAAAATTTTTTTGAAATCTGCGTCAAAAAAGAGGAAAGTCTACGCTTTTTTTGTTATTCTCTTTATTGTTGTTGGTGGCATTGGCATATACAAATATCAAGCAAAGAGACAAACAAATATGCAAGGAATAGTATTAAATGAAAGTACGTTAAAAGCTGTTAAGGAGAACATGCTTATAAGCTTGGAAAAAGCTCAAGACCTGTTTACTAAATTGTATAAGAATATTGTAGAGCACTATCAACAACAACAAAAATTAAAGAAACAAGAATTAGATTTTATTGTGCAGCAGTACTCTGAAAACGAAAATCTATCCAAAGTTGTGTTTGGAAAAAGCTGGGTCGGGCAAAAATTATTTGAAAAACATCAGTTAAGCGATTTTGCAACGGTCAAGTTAAATAAGTTCTATCAAGTGAATAGAAATGCTTATATTTTGTCCGAAACGCAAAAGCAACAAATGGGTGTTTATCCAATTTTGTCTGGTCCTTGGAGTCAAAAAGAAAGCCATTCGTTGACAGAGGAAGATAGACGTATTTTGGAGCAGGGGATAGAGCTTTTAGCTTTATTTAATCAGTACCCACAAATAAGTAGAATCTTGTCTGAAGTAAACTATAATTCAGATTATGGTTGGGTTTTGTTTTCAACTGCACCAGGGATGACTGTAACTTTAGGTAGAGATGATTTTCAAGAAAAAACCCAACGTTTACTGCGTGTTATGGATCAGTATCGGGATAATGTGGTGAATGTGAAGAGTATAGATTTAGATTACAGTGAACTGGCAATTGTAAAATTAAGAAAAGGAGAGCAGCATGGCCAATCATAAGGACAATTTAATTGTTGGTCTGGATATTGGGACAACCAAAGTCTGTGCCATTGTTGGTGAAAAAAGTGATAAAGGCATAGACATTGTCGGTATTGGCACAGCTGAGTCCAAGGGTTTGCGTAAAGGTGTTGTCATTAATATTGACTCTACCGTTCAAGCCATAGCCAAAGCCATTGAAGAAGCAGAGTTAATGGCCGGATGTGAAATTTCCTCCGTGTATGCAGGTATTGCTGGAGGGCATATCCGAGGATTCAATAGCCATGGTGTTGTTGCTGTGGGTGATAGAGAGGTAAGAACTCAAGATGTGGACAGAGTGATAGATGCGGCAAAAGCGGTTGCGATTCCTATGGATAGAGAAGTTTTGCATGTCTTACCCAAAGAGTTTATTGTTGATGATCAGGATGAAATTAAAGATCCTGTAGGGATGTCAGGGGTAAGGTTAGAGGCTAAAGTGCATATTGTGACTGCTGCAGTAACCTCGGCGCAAAACATTGTGAAATGTGCCAATAAATGTGGCTTAACCGTTGAAGATATTGTTTTGGAGCAATTGGCGTCTGCCGAAGCCATTTTGACTCCTGATGAAAAAGAGTTGGGTGTTGCTTTAATTGATATTGGTGGTGGGACAACCGATGTTGTTTTATATGCCCAAGGTGCTATTCAACATACCTCAGTGATTGCATTGGGGGGGCAGCATTTTACCAATGATATTGCTGTAGGGGTAAGAACCCCAACAGTGGAAGCAGAGAAAATAAAGTGTGAATATGGCTGTGCTGCTAGAGAGTTAGCCACCGATGTTGTGATTGATGTTCCTAGCGTTGGTGGTCGAAGTGCTAGAAAAATTTCTAAACACTTGCTGAGTGAAATTATTGAACCTAGAGCGGAAGAACTTTTTTCTTTAGCAAAAAGAGAAATTGATCGCAGTGGTTTTTCTCACCTATTGGGTTCAGGTATAGTGATTACTGGTGGCAGTTCCATGCTGGAAGGCATGAGTGACGTGGCAGAAAAGGTTTTTGATTTGCCAGTGAGGTTGGGTGTTCCACAGAATGTTGGTGGCTTGGTTGATGTTGTATCAAGCCCACGTTATGCAACATCCGTTGGTCTTGTCCAGTATGGAGCCAAGCAAATGCAAAGTGGGCAGCAAAAACATTATCGAGAAAAAAGTTCTGGACCTTATTTAAAAGTTTCTGATCGGGTGAAGCAGTGGTTTGGAGAGTTTTTTTAATTAAGTGATGCTGATGACTGAAGTGGTTAAAAATACGAGCAAAAACAATAGAAAGAGCAGTAAAGAAAACGAAGGAGATCAATGTATGTTTGAATTTGAAGAAGTAAGCAATGTGGCAAAGATTAAGGTCATTGGTGTTGGTGGCGGCGGTGGAAATGCTGTAAACACAATGATAGAAGAAGGTTTGTCCAATGTTGACTTTATTGCGGTTAATACGGATGCTCAAGCGCTCAATGCATCAAGAGCTGATCACAAAATGCAAATTGGTGAGACTTTGACTCGCGGTTTAGGTGCTGGAGCCAATCCTGAAATTGGACGCGAAGCCGCTTTAGAAGATAGAGATAGAATTGCAGAACATATTAAAGGTGCGGATATGGTCTTTATCACTGCCGGTATGGGCGGCGGAACTGGGACCGGAGCAGCGCCTATTGTGGCGGAAATTGCTAGAGAGAGTGGTGCCTTGACCATTGGTGTTGTAACCAAACCTTTTATCTTTGAGGGTAAACGCAGAAAAAAGCATGCTGAAGAAGGTATAGATGTATTACAAAGCACTGTCGACACTTTAATTACCATCCCTAATCAACGTTTGATTAATCTTGCTGGTGAATCAACATCCATGGTGGATGCATTTAAAAAGGCTGATGAAGTGTTGTTGCAAGCGGTACGTGGTATCAGTGACTTAATTACCATTCCTGGCTTGATTAACTTGGATTTTGCTGACGTGAGAACCATCATGAATGGCCAAGGTCTAGCCATGATGGGTACTGGGCAAGCCACAGGTGAAAAACGCTCTGTAGAATCAGCCCAACGCGCTATTTCTTCTCCACTACTGGAAGATATTGATATTCATGGTGCAACTGGAGTTCTATTGAACATTACAGGTAGTTCAAACATGACTTTGCATGAAGTCAACGAAGCTGCAGTGATGATTCAGGAAGCCACGCATGAAGATGCCAATATTATCTTTGGTGCCGTAATCGATGAGCGCATGGGTGATGATTTAAGAATCACAGTCATTGCCACTGGCTTTGAAAATGAAGACAGTAAGCGCGATCACGCTTTTAACCCGCAAAAAACAAGAGCTTATTCAAATCAAAGAGTAGGTGCTGGCTTACCGTCTTCTGCACCGCAAGCGAGAAAAGACAAAGACATTCCAATTGAAAACTCTCTGTTGAAACTGCGTGATATTGATTCTTTAGAGTTTAGAAAGCGTATTAAAGAACTGGGTGCCGATGCCTTTGAAGAAAGCGAATACGACATTCCTACTTTTTTGCGCAAGCAGGTGGATTGATTGTTTTTTATTAGGGGGATCTTCCCCCCTTCTTGATCAAAAAACGTCGTTTTTGATCAATACAACCCACCCAGGTCAGAAACGGCACAAGGCCTCTCTTCCTATAATTTAAAATAAATATAAGCTTATGTCCCTGAGCTTTATAAAATTGTTTTAGTTATTTTACTTCTATTTATTTTAATGTTTGCAGAACCACCCTAATGATCCAGATATAGAGTATCATATAGGCTGGATTTATGATGTGAGTGATCAGCCCAAAGAAGCCATTGAATATTATCAACGGGCCTTAGAGTATGGACTTAGTGAAGATAAAAAAGGTTGTATGTTGTCATTGGGTAGTTCTTTAAGAGCAATAGGACATTATAAACAATCAAAAGCAGTTCTTGAACAAGCCATTCAAGATTACCCGGAATATAAAACCCTAAAAAATTTTTTTAGCGCTGACCTTATTTAATCTAAAATAATATGAAACAAGCACAGTGCTTTTGTTAAATGAGTTGATGGATACAAGCAATAACGATGAGATTTTAGTCTATATAGAAGCAATACAATATTATCTTAATGAAGGCCTAGAGAAAATTTTTTAGAATAGAATTACTAATCAAGCTATAAAAATTATTATCTTGTTTTAGTAGATTTAGTTTGTTAGCGTTTTACCTTCAAACAAAATAAGGAGAAACCATGAAAAAATTCAATCTTAAAATTCATAAAGTAAAAGTTTACGGAGCTGCAAGAGTACTACCAGTCTGCAAGAAAAAGTAAACCTTTTATAAAGCACAGTTATTATGATCTTTTTAGAACGTAAGCTGTGCTTTATTATTTTGATGGAGAAATATGTATTCCTTATTATTTGATTTAGATCAAACTCAAAAACTAGCAAGAGAATATTGGCAGGCTTTACGCTCAGAAACGATGAGTGAGTTGAACATTGAGTTAAATGAAGAGTTGTCTGTTTTTGATAAATCTATTATTTGGAGTATGGGTACGTATAGGCCCGAAACACTTTCAGAAATTAAAGATAGTGAAAGCTTAAAAGCTCAATTGATTGGTGAGAATGAATATATTCATAACTATCAACTAAACTCAGCACCAAGTTTTATTAAACGATACTCTATGGACCTTGAACAAGGTTTACACTATGATCTTGATGAAGCACTATTAAAAGAAGTAGAGGGTGCTATTGAAAGGGCACTAGAGATTGTAAAAACTCATTGGCATGAAGCCTATGAAGAAATAGAAGCAATTTATAAAGCTTTTGTTTGGCAAAGATCGCCAGGCTTGAATAATAGAGCGCACTCAGCACCCCAAAACTTTGGCTTCTCTTTTTTAAATATTGATTACTTTAAAGATGTTGAACCAGTTGCTTTAGCTACACAATTTGTTCATGAAGCATCACATCAAATTTTATTTGTTGAATGTGCCATTGACCCATTGATTCCAGAGGATTACGATACAATGGTTTATTCACCCTTCAGGGGTGAGCAAAGACCAGCAATAGGAGCATTGCATGCATTGATATCAATGGCGAGAATGTTAATGTGGAAGGAAAAGCTAGAAAACCATCTTGATTACGAGAAAGAATGTAAAGATATTGAGAGACTGATTCCTTTATATAATCAAGCTATTGAAGAGTTAGCATCCATAAAATTTAGCCAACGAGGAAATGATTTAATGGATTCCTTCAAGCGGCTTCAAACAACACTTTAATGTATAAAAATTAAATCATCTTATAGGCAAAAAATGCAATAACCAGACTAATGGCCAAGGCTGCAAGTGTAACCAATACTTTAACTAATAAAGAAGCATCACCAACATTGGTCAAGGCTGTAAGATTGGAGGAGCCTGTTTTTGATTTTTCTAAATCTTTGAGATCTCCGGTATAAACTTCGGTTTTTGAATGTTTTAAAGTCTCTAAGAGTTCTTTTTGGGAGGTGTCCATAAATAACATTTTTGTTTTTGAATGTTTAGCGAGTGAAGCGCGCTCGTTTTTATAATCTAAAACATCATTGGCCTTAAGCTGCTTTTGGTTGATTGCATGCTCTAAAGCACGAAAAGAGTCAAAGTCTCTAAGCTCGCCGTTTTCTTTTGTAACACGGGGATGTGTAAACATATTATCAAGCAAGTTAGAGAGGACACTGCTTTTTCTATTATAAGAATTTTCAGGTTCCGGTAAATCTTTGTCAGGGGCTTTTGACAAGGTGTCATTGATCCAAAGGCGTAGATTTTCTTCAGAAACATTATTATCTATACTGGCAGATTCTGCTTCTGCTAAAGATTTTTCTGGCTTATCCAAAATAAAATCACTGCCCAGAATTTCAAAGTATTTTTCTTGTTCACTCCCTACCGATTTATGGAGAAAACTTTTGTGTGTGCAGTGGGGACAGGTGATGAAGTCATTGGGTTTATCAAAGTTGATATTTTTATGCGTATAGTCATGCCCACAAGCATTGCATTGAAGCATTAGAGATAAAGCACCATGTTCACTGCGGTTCATGTCTTATTTATGCCATGTTTTAAAACTTAAGACAAAAAATAGAAGCCAATGCTTGTAGTTTATTAATGATCCATCACGGCTCATGCTAGGATTTATGGCTATAATTGAGGTAAATTTTTTAATACAAAAATTGAAAATGAATTTGATCTTCATGCAGGCTTGAGTTAGGTAGCTTGCATGATTATTGGTTTACCTAAAGAAGTTAAAGATCATGAGTATAGGGTTGGTTTAACCGATGACGGTGTCATGCAGTTGGTCCAGCTTGGAGCCAAAGTGATTGTAGAAAAAGATGCTGGTGCTGGCTGTGGTATTACAGATGCAATGTATCAAGCTGCAGGCGCAGAGATTATTGAGTCAGGAAAAGATGTTTGGCAACAAGCAAATATGATCATTAAAGTTAAAGAGCCTATGCCGCAAGAGTATGCTTTGATTCAAGACAATCAGATCATATACACTTATTTGCATTTGGCGGTTTTTCCTGAGTTGACTCAAATTTTATGTGACAAGAATGCCTTTTCCATAGCCTATGAAACCATTGAAGGTAAAAAAGGTGGTTTACCATTATTAAAGCCAATGAGTGAGGTTGCCGGACGCATGGCCGTGCAAATTGGAGCAACTTACTTGCAAAAAGAACATGGTGGTAGGGGCGTTTTATTGAGTGGTGTCCCCGGCGTATCCAGAGCCAATGTGACTATTATTGGTGGTGGTATTGTTGGAACCAATGCCTGTAAGATTGCTGTGGGTATGGGAGCCAATGTGACGATTTTAGATGTTAATGTTGATCGCTTAGAATATTTGGATGATATTTTTTCTAATAAAATTACAACTTTAAAATCAACGCCAGCGAATATACAGAAAGTGATTTCTTATACAGATTTATTGGTGGGAGCTGTGTTGATTCCAGGTGCTAAAGCGCCGCGTTTGGTGACCAAAGAGATGCTTAAAGACATGCATGCAGGTAGTGTGATTGTTGATGTGGCAGTTGATCAGGGTGGCTGTGTTGAAACCTGTAAACCAACCACGCATGATAAGCCCACTTACGTTGTAGAAGATGTAATTCATTATTGTGTAGCCAATATGCCTGGTGCCGTGCCTCGTTCTTCAACTTTTGCCTTAACCAATTCAACCTTAGATTATGCTAAAAAAATAGTTTCGATGGGCGCATTAGAGGCTGTGAAGACTGATCCTTGCTTAGCACCGGGAGTGAATACCTATAAAGGTAAAATAACATGCAAAGCAGTTGCAGAAGCATTGGATCAGGATTATACTCCACTTGCAGATTTAATATAAGTATCAAAAGGTAGATTTTACCTTTTGATAAAAAGGTAAAGGTATTCTATGAGTGAAGCATATATTCGTGATTTAGATTTTGTTCATGCCGACTTACTCTTGTCTGATGAAGATAAGATGGTTCGGCAAACGGTCAGAGATTTTGTTGACCAAGAAGTGTTGCCTATTATTCAGAAACATTATCGAGCAGGCAGTTTTCCAAAAGAGTTGGTAAAACCTATGGCTGATTTGGGCTTGTTGGGTGCCAACTTAAAAGGCTATGATTGTGCTGGAATGGGAGCAAAAGCTTATGGTTTGGTTATGCAAGAACTTGAGCGTGGTGATTCCGGCATTCGTAGTTTCGCTTCAGTGCAAGGGGCTTTATGTATGTATCCCATTTATGCTTTTGGTTCAGAAGAACAGAAGCAGAAATGGTTGCCTCAAATGGCTGCTGGAGAAGTGATAGGCTGTTTTGGTTTAACCGAGCCAGATTATGGCTCCAACCCAGCAGGGATGATTACCCGTGCAGAGAAAAAAGGCAACAAGTGGATTATTCATGGCACCAAAATGTGGATCACCAATGGTTGCAATGCACATATTGCCATTATTTGGGCCAAAACAGAAGAGGGTATCCGAGGTTTTATTGTTGAAACAGATACAAAAGGTTTTGAAGCGACACAAGTCACAGGTAAGCTGTCTTTAAGAGCATCCGATACAGCTGAGTTGAGTTTGGACCAAGTTGAAGTACCAGAAGAGAATATGTTGCCAGATGTAAAAGGTTTAAAAGGTCCTTTAAGCTGCTTAAGTCAAGCCAGATATGGCATTGCTTGGGGTGCAATTGGTGCCGCTAAAGCTTGTTTTTCTGAAGTGTTATCTTATTCAAAAAACAGAATACAATTTGATAAACCTATTGCCTCATTTCAGTTGGTCCAACGTAAACTGACCAATATGGCAACAGAAATCACTAAAGCGCAGTTGTTGGCCAATCAATTGGCAGAACTAAAGGATAAAGGGCAAATCAAGCCTGCTCATATATCTATGGGAAAAATGAACAATGTAAAAATGGCTTTGGAAGTGGCTAGAGAAGCACGATCTATTTTAGGCGGCAACGGTGTTTTAGATGAATACTGTTCTATGCGCCATATGATGAACTTGGAGTCTGTGTTTACCTATGAAGGCACGGATGATATTCACAGCTTGATTGTTGCCCATGAATTAACCGGTATTCCTGCATACAGCTAAGCTGAAAAAATACACTGTTCATGCATGAGAAGCTTTTGCTTTAGGGCAAGTCCTCCAGCATAGCCAGTAAGTTTTTTATTTTGACCAATGACCCGGTGACAGGGAATAATAATAGGGAGGCTATTCTTATTGTTTGCCATGCCAACAGCCCGGTAAGCTTTAGGCGTATTGATTTTTTCTGCAATATTTTTGTAACTGACAGTGCTACCAAGCGGGATAGTTGTTAATGCTTGCCATACTTTTTGTTCAAAGGCAGTACCTTTTTGTTGAGTGGGGAGGGTAAAAGTCTGCCTTTGTTTGGAAAAGTACTCATCCAATTGCTTAAAGCACTCTTGACTTAAGGTGTTGGGCTTGGTCTCTTCAATGATATTAAACTGTGAGTGACGATCTAAAAAAGTTTGTTTGTTGTTGTCAGGCAGTGAAAGGGCAAAAATATACGTTTGATCATGCAGTAAATAAAGTTCACCCCAGGCACTTTGATGTTGTGCCAGGTAATAGGTCATGCCTTAGTAGCTCCAACGGAGTAAGGTCGCCCCCCAAGTATAACCTGCTCCAAAAGAGGCTAAAACAATGAGATCCCCTTTTTTAAAGATCTTTTCTTCACTGGCCTTGGCAATACAAGTAGGAATAGTTGCGGCTGTGGTATTGGCGTACTTATCAATATTAGTGATCACTTGTTCGTCTTTGAGTTTTAGCTTTTTTTGACACATGTCAATGATGCGCATGTTGGCCTGGTGTGGAACAAAATAATCAATGTCACTGGGTTTTAAGTTGTTTTTCTCTAATAGCTCCAAAGATACGTCTGGCATTGCCGTTACCGCTTGCTTAAAAACAATTTTGCCATCTTGCTGTGCATAATGTTCGTTGTTTTCAACGGTTTCTATGCTGGCCGGCTTAACGCTTCCACCAGCAGGCATTTGTAAAAACTGCTCACCTTTACCGTCAACATGGTGAATGTAGTCTAAAATTCCAAGCTCTGAGGCTTTGTCTTCTCTTTCTAATAAAACAACGCCACACCCATCACCAAAAATAACACAAGTATTGCGATCTTGAGGGTTGATAATTGTACTCATGACATCCACGCCAATAACCAAGGCTTTTTTAACACTGCCGGCCCTGATAAATTGATCGGCAGTGGTTAAAGCGTATAAAAAACCAGAACATGCGGCATTAAGGTCAAAACCCCAAGCATTTTTGGCACCGATTTTAGCTTGAATAATACAAGCTGTTGCCGGAACAGGTTTGTCGGGCGTAATAGTGGCACAGATGATTAAGTCAATGTCTTCAGCATTTAATTTCTTTTGTTTAAGTAGCTTTTCTATGGCTTTTGTTGCCAAATCACTTGAGCCAGTACCAGCGGGAGCTTTTCTACGTTCATGAATACCTGTTCTAGTTCTAATCCATTCATCAGAAGTATCGACAACTTTTGCAAGATCATCATTAGAAACAACTTTTGAGGGATAGTGTTGAGCTGTGGCAGTAATGGTTGATCGGTATTGGTTCATAAGAAATTTGCACTAACGTATATTGACATAAAGTTCAAGGTGTATGAAGAATGGAAGTATTTTGTTTGGACCATTGTTTATCTTCCCAGTGATACAATGTTCTTGTACTTAAGCGATGTTCTTGTTGTGAAACTTGAAAGATATCCCAGTAATGGGGGGTAAAAAGAATGACATCATGGTTGGGAGCAGGCTGATCTAAAGGGTAACTTTTTACATTGCTGGTTTTAAGCTCAATGTTTTCATTGTCGAGATAGTAAGCTAAACGAACCTCGTTACGCATACCTTGCCAAGCTTTTTTTTGCAGCTGATCTTGATCAACAGTATGAATTGTACTTAAAACATATGGCCGAGCATGCCATGTATATTGTGTAGCAGCATTAATATCCCAATAACAACCAGAAAATATTTCTTCTTTTAAAGCAGATTGATACTTTCTAGAATTTTGATGAACATTGATAAAAAAAATATTTAATTCAGTGTCATAATTAAAGTGAACGGTTCGTTGAAAAATTTTTTGTTCATGCATGGTGGCAATTTGGCCATAGGCTTTTGTCACAACAAAAGATTGTTCAATATTTTTAATGATGTTTTTAGGCAATGGAATGCTTGGCAATTTATTATTCACGTAAAGTTGATTTATCAAGCAATGTCATTATTGTAAACAATATGTCTGCCAGATTTTATAGAGATCCAGATGTTGTGATTGTTGCCGGTAAGAGAACAACGTTTACAAAAATTCAAAGCTTGAATCAGAGCACTGCTATTTTGGATTTGGCAAAGCTTGCAGCAGAAAAAAGTTTGGATTCCGTTAATTTCGATAGAGAGATTATCGATCATTGTGTTGTGGGCAATGTTTTGGTTTCAGGTCAGAATCATGCCTATTTACCACGACATCTTAGTTTAGCTTTAGGGCTTAGGAATGATTGTCCATCGTATATGGTGAATCGTTTATGTGGTTCGGGTATGCAGGCGATGATTGAGGGCTATCACTTAATCAAACTAGGCAAAGCTCGATGTGTTTTAGCGCTTGGTGTTGAAAGTATGAGTGAAGCAGCATTTTATAACTTTGGTCTGCGTGGCGGACTAAAGTTAGGTCATGCCACGATGATTGACAGTATTGCTGGCATTTTACATGATCAGTGGATCGACTTACCCATGGGGCAAACCGCTGAATTAATTGTAAGACATTACGGTTTTTCCAGAGAGAAGTGTGATACTTATACTCAATACAGTCACGAAAAATATAAAACCGCATGGGAAAAAGGATTTTACCACAATGAGCTGCTAGACTATGATGGGATCGTCAAACAGGATGAATTCTTTAAAGAGTCTAGTAAAGAAGATTTAAGTAAACTACGACCAGTTTTTTCAGATCAAGGTGTGCATACCGCAGCTTCAAGCAGCGGTTTGGCCGATGGAGCCAGTGCAGTTGTTTTAATGGATAAATATGAAGCAGATTTAAGGGGAATTGAATACCATACACGTGTTAAAGACTACGCGGTTACAGCTTGTGATCCTAAAATGATGGGCTTGGGTCCAGTTTATGCTATTAGACAACTGCTCAACCAACAAAAGGTATCCATGCGTGATATTTCCCTGTTTGATGTCAATGAAGCTTTTGCAGGACAAGTGTTGGCAGTGAAACATGAGTTGGGCATTCCTAAGCAAAGACTGAATGTTCATGGTGGCTCGTTAGCAATGGGACATCCTCTAGGCGCCAGTGCAAATAGAAATATCCTTACCTTGTCGTATGCCTTAAGAGAACACAATAAAAACTATGGTATTGCTTCTGCCTGTATTGGCGGAGGGCAAGGCATTGCAACCTTGTTGCAAAATATTGAAAAGTAATAAAAAATCACAGAAGCGAGCATGGCATAGCCGGATATTGTCAAATATTAATGGCTTACTTAAGCGCTTAAACGGTACTTTTCTGATAGAGCCTGGATTTTTTCTGCAACAGCAACATGTTCAATCAGGGCGTCTTCTTGGTCAATATGAAGCAGTAGGGTTTCTTCTAGGGCACTTTGGGTGTTGGGTAAATGTGGTGGGCGCAGCATGACATTGATCAGAGCGTTATTGTGCGCAGCTTCAAGACTTTTATCAATAAACGTACAATGTTTTTTCAAACTATCATAAAAAAAGCTTCTTTCTTCAGCAGGGACACGTAAAGGAACGGTGTGTTTGGAAGCAATTGATTGAGTACTATCTTGATATAAATTGATGTTGGTGATCTCAGATAAATAGTTACTATAGGTAGTGTGTATTTGTTGTAGGTGAGATAATTTATGATCTAGTGCATTGAGGTGATGTAAGCCCAAAGCCCCAAAAAATTCACTGAGCTCATGTAGAACAGAATAAGGTTGCTGTATATTTGGACGAACCATCTTTGCAATATGTGTATGATCTGTAATGCATAAGCCGGCTTGACTTGCGCATAGTTGGTTTTTAGGGTGGTGATCAAAGAAGGCAACATCAGAAAACGTTCCCAGTTTTTGATCGCGAAAAAAAGCGCCCAATCCCGATTGAATGTCTTCTATGAGTAAAATTTTGTGTTGACGAGCAAGTTCTTTAAAACGGTGTGCTTGATTGGGTATGCCAAGAGGGTAAGAAAGGATAATGGCTTTGGTCTTTTGATTTATCAACTGTTTGCAGTGTTCAAATGATAAGGTGTACTCACCGGTATTAAGGTCAGCAAAGGCAGGAATGATTTTTTCTTGTAATAAGGCATTAACTGTTTTTGACATACCAAACGAGGTGCAAATGACTTCATCATTGATCCCTATGCCGTGACCTTTGAGGACATTCATCATTGATTTTATTTTTGAATCTGTATTGATGGCATATAAAGAACCAAAATATTGAGCGAGTTCATATTCATATTGTTTGGCATAATTGCCTAAAAAATAAGCATCACTGGTATGAATATTTTTAAGTATATCTAAAAAATAGGTATTTTTTTCGCTTAAATTTTCTGATGGTTGAGTGCTGAGCATTGGAGTCATACTACACCAAAATCTATTGTTTACAAAGACTTAGCATATGTTTTTAGAAAAAAGTTAAGGTTTTTTTTATAAGTTAAATATTTAATTCGTTATTTTTTGTAGAACAAATGTTATAGAAACGAACTGATGGATCAGTATATTTTTGAAAGTAAAGATTTTGTTAGTGAGGAGCATAAGCTCAAAATAGGGTCTTATGCTTTGGCTAGCATAAAATCACCTGCTAAAAAAACAGTCAATGAAGATGCCTGTTGTTTTTTTTCTGTGTCCTCAAAGCTAAATATAGCAGTTGTTTGTGACGGTGTCGGAGGAAGTCCCAATGGTAATAAGGCAAGTAGAATTATTGTTGAAAAGATAAAAGCTTCATGTTTGAACAAAAAAAAACAAACCATTAGAAATGCAATTCTTGATGCAATTGAAGATGCCAACGAAACAATATTAAAGAGTGATGATGGAAGTTTAAGTACCTGCGTTGTTGCGGAAATTCATCCAAATTTGGTTAGATTTTATCACTGTGGAGATTCTATGGCATTAATTCTCAATGGCGATGGAGAGTTAATGTACTATACAGTTTCGCATGCCCCACTGGCCTATGGTCTTGAGTTGGGCGTTAAACGTGCAGAACTACAGCATATTAAGAATTTAGTGAACAATGTTGTGGGCAGTACAGATTTAAGGATAGAAATGAGCGCACTCATACCTCTTGAAAAAAATGATCGTATCGTGTTGATGAGTGATGGCTTAAGTGATAACTACAAGTTTACAAAGCTTTGCGGTAAGCTATCTAAGAAAACAGATTTAAGTACATTGTTGAATGATTTGAAAAATGAGACAGTCGAAAAAATGTTGTCTGTTGAAAAATTAGAGTTTGGTGGGCCAGATGATTTAACCATGTTGGCTTACCAGGTGAAGTAGTTTGAGTGGAAAATTTTAAGTGCAATGAATTTTGATGGTCCAGAAAAAAAATGTGAATTAAGTCTTGTAGCAGATAAAAAAAGTTTAAGAAGCTTGGACTATGGTTTTTGGGAAAAAATAGTTCAGTATGCTAGAGCTCAAATTTTATCGCATGTTAAAAATGAGCATTGTGACGCCTACTTGTTATCTGAGTCTAGTTTGTTTGTATACGATCATAAATGTCTCATGATTACCTGTGGACAAACAGATTTAGCCAAAGCCATGAACGAGTTGATTTTCTTTTTAGATAAAGATGATATCAATCAATTTATTTATGAAAGAAAAATAGGACACTTTCCAGAACAACATCCTTACCAAATTGAAGACGATTATAAGTTATTGAGTAATCATTTTAAATTAGAGAGAAAAATCTTTAATCAAGAAGAAAACTCACCGATTCATTTTTTTTCTTATGAAAAGCCTAGTTTTGAAGCTGAAGAAGATGGAACCATTGAGATTTTAATGCATGATCTAAATCCTGAAGTGTTTTCTTTGTTTTCTTATGACCAAAAAAATAATTTTCAAGACTCTAATGCCTACCAAGAAATAAAAAAACTGCTGCATGGTTTTACCATAGACGAGTATTTTTTTGATCCTTGTGGTTATTCACTTAATGCAATCAAAGAAAACGAATATGCAACCATTCATGTGACTCCGCAAAAAGTAGGATCTTATGTCAGTTTTGAAACCAATATGTTGCATAGAGGTGAGCGCTTGAATCAGATTATTTTAGACTGTGTTGAGATTTTTCAGTCTAATACTTTTGATGTGGTTGTGTTTGATACAAAAGCAATCAACTGGAAGAGCAAACTGTCAGATTCATACAGCATTGAAAATCAACAAGAACACTTGATTCAATCTCAATATCACTTAATGTGTAGACGTTATATTAAAAGTAAAATTAAATGAGGATGTTTGTCATGGAGAGCAATAAACAAAATAATTATCCCAGTATTTGGGTGCAAGACATTTTAAACAAAGATTTTCAACTGTCATTAAGGGTAAAAGAAAGTTTGTATTCTAAACAATCTTCTTTTCAAAGAGTAGACGTAGTGGATACCTATGAAGTGGGTAAAGTTTTGCTCAATGACGGTATTTTTATGCTCAGTGAAAAAGATGAGTTTATTTATCATGAGATGATCAGCCATGTGGCCTTGTTTTCTCACCCAAACCCAAAAAGGGTGTTGATTATTGGTGGTGGTGATGGAGGTACCGCGCGTGAAGTTTTAAGGCATGAGTGTTTGGAAAGTATTGTCATGGTTGAAATTGATGAAGCTGTGGTTGAGGCATGTAGGCTGCATATCCCTCAAACCGGAGATTGTTTGAACCAGCATGATCCAAGGTTTGAGCTGCTGATTGATGATGGGGTAGCCTATATTAAAAATCATATTGCCCAACAAAAACAAAAGTTTGATGTGATTATTGTTGACTCAACTGACCCAATCGGCCCGGCAGCGCCATTGTTTAACCATTCTTTTTATGAGAGTGTAAAGCAGTGTCTGAATAAAGACGGTGTTGTTGTTTCGCAAGCTGAATCTCCTTTTTTGTTGCAAGAAGAGCAAAAACACCTGGTACAAATTTTAAAAGATACCTTTGAATCAGTTCAAGTCTACAATTACTGCAATATGATATATCCAGGAGGCCCCTATTCGTTTTCTATTGCAGGAAATGGACAGTTAGACCCACAAAACATTGTCAGAGAAGAAGAGGCAAAAGAATTGTTTACACAATATTATAGTATAGAGATGCATAAAAGCAGTTTTGTTTTGCCAAGATTTCAAAGAGACTACCTAAAACAAATTTTGTTTTAGATTTGTTTTTTTGCACTTATTGGTTTGTTTAACCGGTTTTTTTGTTTATTTTTAATTGCTTAGTAGCTGAAAAAAATTGCAAAAAATTCAGCTTCGGTTAAGGTCTTTCTCATAAGAAATTTTCTCGTTTGTACAATAACACTTGCAAACGGATTGTAGACCAACCTATCTGAGGAGATATAAATGTTAAAAAAAGGAATGATAAGTTTTGTTCTAGTGGCCGCTTTGGCGCTATTTCAAACATCGTGTGCAACAAAAACAGGTAAAGGCGCAGCCATTGGCGGTGTTGGAGGAGCAGCAGCAGGAGCTGGTATAGGCGCATTAGTCGGTGGTAAAAACGGCGCTTTAGCAGGTGCAGCTATTGGTGCAGTAGCGGGTACAGCAACAGGTGCAGCCATTGGTCGTCACATGGATAAAAAAGAAGCCAAACTTAGAAAACAAGTTAAGAGCGCCAATATTCAGCGTGTGGGCAACGATTTGATTGTACGTTTTCCTTCTGGAATCTTGTTTGACAGTAATCAGTATTCATTAAAAGCAGCTTCACAAAATGATTTGGCGGAGTTTGCTAAAATTATTGCTGAGGACAATACCACATCATTGGTTATTGAAGGTCATACCGATAACACAGGTTCAGATAGTTATAACCAAGTTTTATCAAAAAACAGAGCTGAAAGTGTTCAGACATTTTTGAGTTCAAAAGGTGTTCCTACTTCAAGAATGGCAGCTGTAGGCGCAGGAGAATCTCAGCCAGTGGCAGATAACTCTTCAGCAGAAGGAAGAGCCCTGAACAGACGCGTTGTCGTTAAAGTAATGGCAGATGCTGTTGCTATTGAAAAAATGAACAAAGGTTAATTTTGTTCAAGCGAAACCTCGTGATAGGGTTGAGCGCATAAGAAAAAAGGGACAGGTAACAAATACCTGTCCCTTTTTTATTGCATGGAGTTTTTAAGAGATAAAATTATTTTATGAACGCTTGGCTAATCGGGCTGAAAAAAAACCGCAGCAAGAAAAAACCTTGCTTTGCAGCATATTTATTCGTAAAGCAAGAGTATGATTTTAAGTGATACCCAAATAGAAAAAGAAATAGAACAAGGAAGCATCAAAATAGAACCTTTCAGAGCAAAGTGTTTAGGGTCAAACAGTTATGATGTGCATCTTGGTAAAACCTTGGGTGTTTATGATGACGCTATTTTGGATAGCAAAAAAGATAACAGCGTTCACTACTTTGAAATTCCAGAAGAAGGATATGTTTTAAAACCTAATGTTTTGTATTTGGGAATTACTGAAGAATATACCGAAACCCATAAACATGTGCCTTTTTTAGAAGGTAAGTCCAGTGCCGGTCGTTTGGGGATTGATATTCACGCCACGGCAGGTAAGGGTGATGTTGGTTTTTGTAATTATTGGACTTTGGAAATCTCTGTGCAAATGCCAGTAAGGGTGTATGCGGGGATGCCTATTGGACAGCTGATTTATTTTGAAGTCAGTGGAGAAGTCAGAACCAGCTATGCCACAAAAGCTTCCGCCAAGTACAATCAAAAAGATGTTAAGCCCATGGGCTCCATGATGTGGAAAAACTTTTAAGTTTTTTCATAGGTGAAGAATCAGTTCTGAGTACTCATTTTTAGGCTTGAATATTCTATTTAAGTTGGGTAGCTTCCCAGTATGGGGAAATCAGTCAATAGAGTTGTGTTTGTATTCGTAGGTATTTTAAATCTGGGTCTTGGACAAGCTGTTTATGCGCAAAGTGAACTGGGGGTCAGCTCTAGTTTATTCTCAGGTGAAATCAGGCAGAGTTATAGCAGCAGTTCAGCGCGATCATTAAAAGATTTGCTGTTTTTTTGGAATGAGGATTATACCGATGATCTGTCAAGGCCATGGAAAGCTGACTTTGATGTGGACGCTTATCGTGAGAACCTTAAAAATTCTTGGTATGGAAAGTGCCGTAATAAAGATTTTTACTATTATCCAATACAAGAAATCACCATTGCTGGAACTTCAAAATTACAGGATAAATGCAGACCTGAGTTTTTATACTCTTGGGGAAATGAAAAAAAGCTAGAAGAATTAAAATCTGTTGCAGGAAATGGTGCGTGGTCACATGGTTTTGCTCCTTCGATTTCAGATGCGTTGTCTGATCAAAATATTAGAGTTTTGTATATGGGCTTAACCCCTGCCAGTACCTTTCCTTATGGAGATGTCATGGTTCGTTTAAAGGTTAGGCCAGATGTGAGTTTTATTAATATTGAAAGTGAGTGGTTCAGGCACAACTGGGGGGCTGACTGTTCTAAAGTTTCTCAAAACATTAAAGATAATGTGATTGTGTATAAATATAGAGTGTTTGATGGACCTGCCTTGCCGGCGTATCAAGTTTATTTGGAGTATCAAGCATGTTCACCCAGAGTTTTTGAGTCCTGGAGCCATGATACAAAATATAATTATGATGAAATTGTGAAAGATTATTTATGGATGATGTATGGAGAATCATGGACATCTGAGCATATTGCGTATCAATATTTGGTAGATGGATTATCTATTCAGCAAACAGAAACATATGGTAAAGGACGCTTTCATCAGCAAAATATTGATGGAGCAAGGTGGACAAAAGAAAACTTTACCCAAATGCTCAAAGTGCAAATTGATAGGATCAAGGTTAAGAAGGGAGAAGTTTTTTATCACAACGCTTGCTTTAATCATTATGATTACACGCAGCCTATGTGGTTCTTAAATGATGTACCGTGATAAACAGGAAAGTCTTTTTTAGCGAGATGAATTGATAGTTTTTATTCTACAAGCCTAAGCTTTGAATAAACGCATTGTTGTTGGAAGATCTTTGTAGAAAACCTTCAATCAATACTTCTGCATCTTGACTTCCACCTTTTTCTAAAATCCACTTTTTATAGTCAAGACCTGCGTTTTGGTCCAGCAGCCCATTTTTTTCAAAGCGTGTAAATAAGTCTGCGGCATAAACTTCAGCCCAAAGGTAACCATAATAGGCAGAATCATAGCCGCCCATGAGGTGGCCAAAGCCTGCAACTTTGAGAGAATCTTCTGGCATGGGAATGCTAAAAATATCCTTTTGTACATCACTCCAAAGTTTGATGGGATCAAGTTTACCATTGCTTGTATGGTACTTTAAATCAACGGTGGCAAACATCAATTGTCTGCAATAGTGTAGACCTGTATCGCAGAGTTTGGAGGCTAGGATCTTGTCTAGCAGGTCTTTAGGCAAAGTTTGAGAAGCGTTTTGATAATGTCCGGAGAATTTATTGAGCATGCGTTCATCCCACACCCAATTCTCTAAAACCTGTGAAGGGGTTTCAACAAAGTCTCTGGCGACACTTGTTCCAGAAAAGGCTAAGTACGGAGCGCGAGTTAGAGTTTGGTGCATGATGTGACCAAACTCATGAAATAGGGTTTCTACCTGATTGATAGGCAATAAAGAGGGGGTGTCTTGGCTTGGCTGAGGGAAGTTTGCCACAATAGCAGATACCGGTTTATTATAGCTACCATCGGGCAACAGTCTTCCTGATTTTAAAGTAAAGGCAGCGGCATGGGGGTATTTGTTGTTACGAGGGTATAAATCCATGTAAAAGTATGCCACTGGATTAGGATCATTGTTTTCAGTAATGCTAAATAATTGAGCATCTTTGTGCCAAGCAAAGTGATTATCAATTTGATTAAACTTTACGTTGAATAGCGTTTGATAAATGTCAAACATACCCTTGATCACAGTTTTTGCCGGGAAGTATTCTTTGATAAGTTCTTGATCAACTTGGTATTTTTCTTTTTTCAGTTGATTCATATAGTAGCGCCAATCCCAGTCATTGAGATGTGTTGTGCCAGGTTGCTCTTTTTGTTTGAGTGCAAGGAGTTGGTCAAGCTCTTGTTTGAGTTTAGGCCGGAGTTTGTTAGTAAGGTCTTTAAGAAAGTGCTCAACGTTTTCTGGGGTTTTGGCCATACGCTCTTCTAAAATGAATGCCGCGTGATTTTTATAGCCCATGATTTTTGCTAAAATATGACGTATGCGTAAAGCTTGTTGAAACAAGGCAATATTCTGTTTTCCGCCACGTTTGAAAAACTTTGTTTGTAAAAGCTTTCGTGTGGAAGCTTTTTTGGCATTTTCCATAATGGAAAAATAGTGTGGGTAGGCCAACGTAACAATGTAAGTATTGCCTTTGGTTTTCTCAAGCTGCTCTAGAAAAGATTCGGGTAAGCCTTCGAGATCGCTTTTTGTAAGCTCTGTATTGTCAGTGTGTTCAGCAAGGTTTTTACTGAATTGTGATTGCAGTTCACTTAAGGCCTTACTGAGTTTGTTGTAACGTGATCTTTGATGTTGATTGAGTTTCATGCCTGAACGCTCAAAAGCAAGAAGCGTTTTGTCAACCAAACGCTTATCAACGGGTTTAAGCTCAAGATAATCATGTTTATTTTTAAAGCTATGTAAAACTCTATAAAGTTTTTCTCGCGTATAAAGATCAACATAAAATTGATTCACCTGCTGTTGGCAATTAAAAGCGGAATCTCTTAATGATTTGTCGGCAGAGACACTGTTGAAAAAAACCAGAGGCAAATAAATGTCGCTAAAGTCTCCTAAGCTTTGATCAAAGGCAACAAAGGTATTGTTAAAGCTGACGCTGTCTGGATTTAAGTTTTCAATTGAAGAGAGTCTCATGTCCAGCTGTTTTATAGCTTGCTGGCAATGTTCTGTGATTTGTTTGGCGTCTAGATTAAAATCAATAGGCGAGTTGTGCATGCCGCTATTTATGAAAGGTTATCTTAAAAAAAGCAAAGAAAAAACGCTGTATTAAAAAAGTTTGGATAGTAAAAATGATATAAGCATAATTTTTTTTACGCGTTAAATTATTAAATTAATAAATGTTTCTAGCAAAAATATTAAATAAAAGGATTTTTTTATTGTATTTTTTATTGATCTTGTCTAACAACACAAGACTATGCAGAAAAATATTTTGCGTTATGCGCTAGTTTTAGGGTTTAGTTTAATAGTAAGTTCTTGTATTTCAACGGAAAATGAGAAGTTTTTTGGTACAACAAAACCAAAACATGATCCAAATGTTTTGTGGATCAACAATGGATCAGAACCACAATATATGGATCCACAAAAAGCTTCTGGTGCGCCGGATGGTGAAATTGTAAGAAATATGTTTGGTCGTTTAACAGAAATTAATCCTAAAACCGGCAAACCTATTGCTGACATGGCAGAAAGATGGGAAATTTCTGAGGATGGGACTGAATTTACATTTTATATGCGAAAAGGATTGCAGTGGTCAGATGGTAAGCCTCTGACAGCACATGATGTTGAGTATTCATGGTTACGTTTGCTTGATCCAGAAACAGCGTCTGTGTACGCAAGTTTGGCTTTTGATATTGTTAACGGTGACGCTTATAATCTGGGAGCAATTTTTGTTCAAGGCCAAGGGCTCAGTGTTGAAAAAATTCAAGATACATTAAGTGCTTTGGATCTGGGCGATATCAAACAGTCCAAATATCCAGCGGGCTTCATGGTCTATCCAGAGGGTTCTGATAAAGATGCTGTGCGCAAAGCTATTCTAAAGAAAGTAAATGAGGAAAAAGTTTTAGGTGCAGAGGTTACAGCAGAACCGGCCGCCAAAAAACATGTTCAAGCTAAGGCTTTGGATGATGAACGGTTTTGGGTCAAGCTTAATGGTCCACTTCCATATTTCTTAGCCATGATTGAGTTTTATATTTTTGCCATTGTTCCTGAGCATGTGATTGAAAAAATTAAAGCGCGCGACGGTGATGATAGTTTATGGGTACGCCCTGAAAATGTGGTGTGTAACTATGCATATTGTTTGGAAGAAGAGGCCTTTAGACAGTATAAAATTTTTAAAAAGAACCCATTATTTTGGGATGCTAAAAATGTCACCCTTGATACCGTGAAAGCCTATTCTATTGAAAGTGGTAATACCAATATTTTTATGTACAGAACAGGGGAGGTTGATTGGACAGGTGCCAATACCGATGTGCCCTTGGAGTACATTAAAAAACTTAAGCACTTAGAAGATTTTCATATTGATCCTTATCTTGGCGTATACTTTTATGGCTTTAATGTGAACTCTAAACCTCTGGATGATAGCAGAGTGAGAAGAGCCTTGAGTAAAGCTGTGGATAGAAAAGCTTTGTCTGAGATTTTGGGTGGCGGTGAGATTCCTTTTGCCGATATGGTTATGGATGGCTTAGCGGGTTACAAATCTTTAGGTACGCCATTGTTTGAGCCGAAAGAAGCAAAAAGACTTTTAGCAGAAGCAGGCTTTCCAGATGGCAAAGGTTTTCCTCGCTTAGAGCTGGTTTACAACACCCAAGAAAAACATAAGCAAATTGGACAAGCCGTTCAACAAATGTGGAAAGAGAATCTTAACATTGAGATAGAGTTGGTGAATAAAGAATGGAAAGTGTATCTGGATGATATGACCGGAAGAAACTACGACATTATTCGTAGAGGTTGGATTGGTGACTTTATTGATCCTTACACTTTCTTGGAATTGGCCTTGTCAACATCCGGCAACAATAGAACAGGTTGGAAGAATGCAAAGTACGATAAGTTGATTCGTAATGCGAATATCATGAGCGATTACGATAAGCGACTTGAAATGATGCGTGAAGCAGAGAAAATTCATGCGCAAGAGATGCCTTTTATGCCATTGTTTTTGTATACAAGGAATCATATCAAAAAACCCTATTTGAAAGGCTTTTACTTTGACTATCAAGGACATCATCATTGGAGGTATATGTACATTGATGAGCGTTACTATGATGGTAAATATCATAAAGAGCTTCCTGAGGAAGAAGATCCTTTAAGAAGAAGCCCTGTGTGGCCTCCATCAGAGGAAACAACAACCATAACTTTGGATGAAATAAAGGGTTCAAAGTCAGCGAGTGTCAATGTAACGCAAATCAATAAGGTGGGATCATGATTAGATTTATTACCCGACGTTTGATCGGTATTGTTATTACATTTTTTGTGGCAATCAGCTTGTCATTTTTTATTGTTCGTTATGCCAAGGGTTCACCCTTTACATCTGAGCGGGCCATGACTGCTGAAGTAAAACAAGCTTTAGAAGAGCGCTACGGCTTTGATAAGCCAATGCCAGTTCAATACATGAACTACATGAAAAAAGTGTTTTTTGAATTTGATTTGGGTTTATCAACCAAATACCCAGACAGAACCGTGAATGAAATTATTGGTATGAGCTTACCTAAAACCATGCTGCTTGGCATGTTTGCTTTGTTTTGGGCTATACTCGTGGGCTTGTCTGCAGGAATAATTGGAGCTGTGAAGCAAAATACCAAGTGGGATTTTGCTGCCATGTCGATGGCCGTTGTGGGTATAAGCTTACCCAGTTTTGTTTTAGGTCCAATTTTAGCTTTGATTTTTGCGCTGGGCTTACTATGGTTTCCTGCCGGTGGCTGGGGAACCTTTAGTCACTTGGTTTTACCCGCTATTACTTTAGGAACGCTCAGAGCTGCGTATATTGCGCGTTTATCTAGGAGTGGAATGCTTGAAGTAGTCCGTTCTGATTTTGTTAGAACAGCCCGAGCAAAAGGTTTAAGAGAGTCTTACATTATTTGGAAACACGCATTGAAAGGCGGTATCATTCCGGTTGTAAGTTATTTAGGGCCAGCCATTGCGAACATCATGGTTGGAAGCGTTGTGGTAGAAAAAATCTTTAACTTACCAGGGATGGGACCTTACTTTGTTGATGCGGCCTTTAACCGGGATTATTTTTTAGTGTTGGGTGTTGTGATTGTTTATTCAGCATTTCTTTTATTATTAAACTTGGCGGTGGATGTTGCCTACCGTTTATTAGATCCGAGGGTAAATTTCAATGGCTAATGCATTAGAAAAAAAACAAGAAGAAAGAATAATTGTTGAAGGAACATCTTTATGGAAAGATGCTTACCGACGTTTAAAGAAGAACAAGCCAGCCATGATTTGTGCCTATATTGTGCTATTTTTAGTGCTTTTATGTTTTTTAGGGCCATGGATTATCAATGAGTTTTTTCCAGACTATGCTTACAGAAAAACAGACTTGGTTTTAAAAGCGCAGCCACCTTCATTGAAGCATTGGTTTGGAACAGACTTTTTGGGGCGTGACTTGTTTTCAAGAGTGTTGATGGGTGGACAGATCAGTATCAAAATTGGTTTGATAGCCGCCATTGTTGCCGCCATTTTTGGTACGGTCTATGGTGCTATTTCAGGTTATGCGTCACGCAGAGTTGATAATCTTATGATGCGCTTTGTAGATGTGATGTATTCTTTGCCTTACATGTTCTTGGTGATTATTTTTATTACCATGACCGACAGTAAAAGCGAAATGCTACTTTTTGCAGCCTTGGGGCTTGTGGGTTGGTTGACCACAGCCAGGATTGTAAGGGGGCAAGTGTTGGGCTTAAAAAACAGAGAGTTTGTTCTGGCCGCAAAAAGTGTTGGGGTGAGCTCAGCCGGTATTATTTTTAAGCATTTGATTCCTAACACACTTGGTCCCGTGATTATTTATTTTACGCTCACTGTGCCAACCATGATTTTACAGGAAGCCTTTTTATCCTTTTTAGGTTTAGGTGTTCAGCCTCCAAAACCAAGTTTGGGTTCTTTGATTAACGACGGTGCCAATCATATGATTGCTTTTTGGTGGGAGTTGGTTTTCCCAGGTATGTTTATGGCAATTTTATTGTTTTGTTTAAACTTTTTAGGTGATGGGGTCAGAGACGCTTTGGATCCTCAAATGAGGAAGGACTAAATTATTATGTCAAACGTATTGAGTATTAATAACTTAAAAACATATTTTAAAACAGAAGATGGAGTTGTCAAAGCCTGTGATGGTGTTTCTTATGAGCTTAAAAAGGGAGAAGTTTTAGGTGTCGTTGGAGAGAGTGGTAGTGGTAAGTCTGTAACCGCAATGTCAGTTATGCAATTGGTGCCGCAGCCTCCGGGCTATTATGCTGGGGGAGAGATTATTTTTGAAGGCAAGGACTTGTTGAAATTATCTCAAAAACAAATGCGTGATATCAGAGGTGAGAGTATTTCTATGATCTTTCAAGATCCAATGACTGCTTTAAACCCTTATCTAAAAATTGGTACACAATTGATTGAAGTATTGGTTAGACATAAAAAAATGAGTTCCGATGCTGCTTTTAAGCGTTCTGTAGAGATGATGGCTAAAACCGGTATTCCTATGCCAGATAAACGGATGAATATGTATCCGCACGAGTTATCGGGTGGTTTAAGGCAAAGGGTAATGATTGCCATGGCGCTTTTAAATGAGCCAAGTGTCTTGATTGCCGATGAACCAACAACAGCACTTGATGTAACCATTCAGGCACAAATATTGGATTTAATTAAGGAGTTGAATCACAATTTTGGTACCAGTGTTATTTTTATCAGTCATGATTTGGGTGTGGTTGCAGGGATGACGGATAGGATAGCTGTGATGTATGGGGGAAGAGTGGTTGAAACAGCTTCTACTCCGGCTTTGTTTAAAAATCCATCACATCCTTATACAAAAGCACTTTTATCCAGTATCCCACGTTTGGATGAAGAAAAAGGATCTGCATTAAAACCCATTAAAGGATTGCCACCAAGTTTAGAAAACTTACCCAGTGGTTGTTACTTTCATCCAAGATGTCCAAAAAAAGTAGAGCGTTGTGAACACAGCTACCCGGAAAGAAAAACGATTGGAGAAGGTCACTGGGCAACATGTTGGGAAATTGAGTAGTATGAGTTTTAGTACGAATGATGGAGATTGAATCATGAGTGAAAATATTTTAAAAGTTGAAGATCTTAAAGTACATTTTAAATTAAGACAAAAAGGTATCTTTACATCTGAAGTGCAAACAGTGAAAGCTGTAGATGGTGTGAGTTTTGAAGTAAAAAAGGGTGAAACCTTAGGTTTGGTAGGAGAAAGTGGCTGTGGAAAATCCACGTTAGGCCGCGCTATTTTACAGTTAATTAAACCAACATCGGGCAAGGTATTTTTTGAAGATCAAGAAATTACCGCCATGAGAAACTTGCAAAAGATGCGTAAAAAAATGCAGATCATTTTTCAAGATCCTTATGCATCTCTAAATCCAAGAATGACGGTTGAAAGTATTATCTCAGAACCTTTAAAAACATTTAATATAGCAGAAGGTTCAGAGCTTACACGTAAAGTACAAGAGCTTATGGAAATGGTGGGTTTAAGGCCGCAATATATCAGACGCTATCCACATGAATTTTCTGGTGGACAAAGACAAAGAATTGGAATTGCTAGAGCTATTGCTCTTAATCCTGATTTGATCATTGCCGATGAACCCATCAGTGCTTTGGATGTTTCTATTCAAGCTCAGATTTTAAACTTGATGCAAGATTTGCAAAAAGAGTTGGACTTAACCTATATCTTTATTGCCCATGATTTGGCTGCAGTCAGACATATCAGTGATAGAGTTGCCGTTATGTATTTAGGCAAATTGGCTGAAGTAGGGACTGCGGATGAAATCATTAAAAATCCGCAACATCCGTATACCAAAGCCTTGATTTCAGCGATTCCAATCCCTGACCCAGCCATTGAGAAAAATAAACAAAAAACTGTTTTAAAAGGCGATGTTCCTAGCCCAATAAACCCACCTAAAGGCTGTAGATTTCATACGCGTTGTCCAATTGCAATCGATAAATGCAGCCAAGAGATTCCTTTGCTTGAAAACAAAGAGCAGCGCTTGGTAGCTTGTCATGAGGTAAGATAAAAGTAGCCAGGTAAATCGCACCAGCGCAAGGATATGCAAAAAAAAATTAGTTGCTCTCTTTTAGAGAATTAGCTCGCTTACAATTTTATTTTCACTTTCTAAGGTTTTATGAACGGGACAGCGATCAGCTATTTCCAGTAGACGTTGGCGTTGTTCTGGAGTTAGTTCGCCTTGTATATGGATTTTTCTGTGAATAAAATCAATTTTTCCTGTTGTTGTTTCGCAATCTTTGCAGTCTTTGGCATAGATTTTTTCATGGGTCAGCATGATTTTTATGCTGTCGAGCTTAAGTTTTTTGTGTTTGGCGTACATTCTTAATGTCATGGATGTGCAGGCACCCAAGGATGCTAAAAGCAAGTCATAAGGATTTGGGCCAAGATCTTTTCCGCCAAGCGTTTGTGGCTCATCAGCAATTATAGTGTGGTTAGCTGTGCTGATTCTTTGAGTGAAAGGTTGTTTGATTTCTTCTACAATGACGCTCCCAGGTTGAAGTTGCTCTAAGGTGGGGTCATGTGCAGGCAAGTGGCGATCAAACCAACTGGCAATCAGTTGTCCTACATAGAGGGCATCTTCTTTTTTGCTGAGCAAATGATCTGCTTGGTCTAAGCTGACAAAATTCTTGGGGTGCGTGAGCTTTTCATACAGTTTCTGCGCATGATTTATGCTGACAATAGTATCAACGGGAGAGTGAAAAATTAAAGTGTCTGCATTGTTTTGTGAAAGCTGTTTTTCTAAATCAATATGTTGAATATCCTGCATAAACTGACTGCAAAGTTTAAAAGGTTTTTGGCCTAATTTAAATAGGTAATGGTCGCTTTGTTTTTCAAGATGTTTTTCAAGGTGTGAAGGGTGGCTGGGTGCTCCAATAGTGACCAAACCTTTGAGTTGAGGGATTGTATGGGCGATAGCTAAAGCCGCGGTTCCTCCTAGGCTGTGTCCAATGAGAAGTGATGGACTTTGATAGTGGGTTTGCATAAAATCAATGGCAGCTTGTAAATCTTGTAAATTTGAACTGAAATTGGTTTTAGAAAACTCTCCCTGGCTGGAACCCAAGCCGGTAAAATCAAAGCGCAAACTGGCAATACCTTTATTAGCCAGTTCTTTGGATACTCTTGCAGCAATAGCAATGTCTTTAGAGCAGGTAAAGCAGTGAACAAAAAGAGCATAGCTGCGTATAGGTGAAAAGAGGGGTAGGTCAATTTTTGCACTCAAAGTTTGATTTTGGGCATTATTAAATTGAATAGCTTGGGTTTGTATTAGCATAAGCTTTCTCCGTAGAATGATTTATCATGCAAATCTATTCACTTTCAGTTCATTTTGCTAGTATATTATTTCAATGCAACATTATTCTCTTTTGTTCCAAAAGAAAGGAAGATTTTATGAGTAAAAAGTTATTGGTTTTATGTTTATGCCTTGGTTTAGCGGCACCTTCAATGGTGTTTGCCAAAAAAAGAGCTAAAAAACAATCCCAAAGAATTAAGCAAAGCGTAAAAAGTGGCCAGTTAACCAAAGAAGAAGCAGTAGGACTTCGTGAAGATGGCAAGGCCATTAGAGAAGAAGTGAAGTCAGCTAAAGCAGATGGTACAGTTGACCAAGCAGAGAGAGCTAAAATAAAAGAAATGCGTCAAGAGCGTTCTAAGAAAATTTATCAAGAAAAGCATGACGAAGAGCGAATGCTATCAAAAGATAAAAGAAAAAAAATGAAGCAAGCCGTACGTTCAGGTAAGATGACTTCAGAACAAGCCAAGGAAATAGAATCTGAAAGCATGAAAATTAGAGAGCAACGCAAGTCGTTTATGAAAAATGATAATAAGATTGATGAGCAAGAGCGTGAACAGCTTAAAAAAATGCGTGAAGCACTTCGTGCAAAAACAAAGTCTTACATGAAAGAGGAATAAAATACTGAAACTGTGTCACAGTTTTTTTAGAAAAGGCGCTTGAATAAGCGCCTTTTTATTTGAAGGCTTAAAATGCATTTGTAAGACTTAGAAAAATATTTAAGTTTTGCTTGTTGCGTCTCAAACCTAAGATTAAAAATTAGATTGCAATCGCATGAAGTCAGGGTTATGAAGCATAAGTACTATGAAAGAAATGCAAAAAACCCTCAAGCTTGGTATTGTTGGTGGTGGGCAGTTGGCAAAAATGATGTTGCACGTTGCACAGCGCTTGGGGCTGCATACTGGAGTTTTAGATCCCAACAGAGAATGTCCAGCAGCTGCTATGGCACATGAATACAAAGAGGCCAGTTTTTCTGACGGTCAGGCTATTTTAGAGTTTGCAAATGATTATGACTTTGTCACTTACGATTTAGAACATGTAAATGTTGATGAGTTATTAAAAGAAAGCTGCGCAGTTAAAGATAAATTTTTTCCCAAACCAGAAACATTGAATCTTATTCAGGATAAGTTGGTTCAAAAAAAGTTTTACCTTTCTCATAATTTGCCTACAGCAAAGTTGTTGCAAGTCGATAGCACCCCTTACCCATGTATATGGAAAGCGCGGAAAGGGGGTTATGATGGTTACGGTGTAGCCCAACTCAAATCAAAAGAAGATTTTTTAAATTTTAAAGATAAAGTTCCATATCTGCTAGAAGAAAAAATAAACATTCAAAAAGAACTTTCAGTGGTGGTTGCAAGAGCTAAAAATGGCCAGATGGTTCATTATCCGGTGGTAGAAATGCTGGTGGATCAAGAAAAAAATATACTTGATCACTCCTGTAGCCCCGCCCAGATTGATGATCAGCTTAGTTCTCAAGCCATTGCTATTGCTTGTAAAGTTGTTGAGAAGCTAGAAGATGTTGGCTTGTTTGCAGTAGAGCTGTTGTTGGATCAAGATGATAAAATCTTAATTAATGAAATAGCTCCAAGACCGCATAACTCTGGGCACCATACAATTGAAGGCTTCAATATCTCGCAGTTTGAACTGCATTTACGGGCTGTATGCGGATTTCCACTTATTAAGCCTGTTGCAAATAAAGCCTACAGTGGTGTTTTAAATTTGTTAGCAGACCTTTCCTATAAAGGTGAGGTGGAAATAGATGGTTTTACACAAACGATGTCTATGCAAAATGTATATTTACATATCTATGGTAAGCAACAAGCAAAGCCTGGAAGAAAAATGGGGCATGTGACTGTTTTGGCCGACAGCTATGAGGAGCTTGTGCAAAATATTGATCAGCTGAAGCAGTTGATCAATGTGAGAGGTAAGGAGAAGGTATAGTATGGTTGGAATAATTATGGGCAGTGACTCTGATTTAAAAGTGATGTCCGCAGCTAAAGATACTTTAGGTGAACTGGGTCTTGCTTATGAAATGAATATTGTATCGGCACATCGGACACCGCAAAGAATGTTTGATTATGCAAGGGATGCTAAAAAAAGAGGTTTAAAGGTTATTATTGCTGGAGCTGGTGGAGCAGCGCACCTGCCAGGCATGGTTGCTTCTATAACTTCTTTGCCAGTGATCGGTGTACCGATTAAGGCAACAGATATGATGGGTTTGGATGCATTATTGTCAATTGTTCAAATGCCTGGTGGAGTTCCTGTGGCAACTGTAGCGGTCGACAATGCAAAAAATGCGGCTATTCTTGCTGCAAAGATTGTTGCCTTAAGTGATGATAAGCTTGAACAGGCTTTGGAAAAATATACTGAGGATATGAAGACGACTGTTTTATCTAAAGCTCAAAAAATGGGAGATTATTGATATGCCTGATAAAAGTAACTTAGATCTTCTTAATGAATATATTAAAAAAAAGGGCTTAAGGTACTCCAAGCAAAGAGAAGTGATTGCTAAAGCTTTTTTTAAAGCGCAAGATCATATTGAAGTGGAAGATTTGTTTGCTAAGATCCAGAAAGAAGATGCAAAGATTGGTATAGCTACAGTTTATCGTACACTTAACTTACTTAAAGAGTGTGGCTTAGCGGTTAAAAGAGATTTTGATACGGGTATCATTGTTTATGAGAAAGCTCAGAAGAAACACCATGATCATTTGATATGCATAGAGTGTGAGAAAATTGTTGAATTTGAAGAGGAAAAAATTGAGCGCTTGCAAGATAAAGTTGCGGTAGACCACGGCTTTAAATTGACCTTTCATAAGATGGAACTTTATGGTCTGTGCTCTGCATGTCAATCGTAAGTAGTTTATGATTCCTCGTCGGCCAATACCAGTAACAGAGCCTTTTTTATTAAAGTTGCGCTGGCTGATAAGAATTCGCTGGTTTGCAATATTGGGTCAAGCGTCGGTCACTTGGGTTGTTTTATTTGTTTGGGAAATTCTTTTACCCGTTGAGTTTTTTTTGGGTGTTCTTGCCGTCAATACAATGAGTAACATTCTGGCTATGATACTGATGCACAGAAAGTTTATCAATAGAGATTCAATTCTTAAAGCCTTGTTGCTTTATGACGTTTTGTCTTTGACAGCACTTTTATGGTTCTCTGGTGGTCTGTATAATCCATTTAAATACATGTACTTGATTTACATAGCACTTTCCGCCCTAATTCTAAGGTCTTGGTGGAAATGGTTTTTAGTGGTGATTAGCGTTGCATGTTATGCGTTTTTATACTGGTCGCCGGTACCAGATGATTTTATTGCCTACATGCGCGCTAAACCTATTGGCGAAGTGGCCGCCTTTTTGGTTGCTGTTGGATTTATTTCTTCTTCAGTTTATAAATTGACCCAGTCCTTGTTGTACGGAGAAAAGGTAATGCAAACTTTACGAGAAAAACAGTGGCAAAGTGAAAAGTTGAATTCATTGGCAACCTTGGCTGGTGGAGCAGCGCATGAATTGGCAACGCCCTTGTCTACTATAGCAATCTCAGCCAAAGAGTTGGAAAAACGTCTTGCCAAGTACGATGGTTTTAAATTTGAAAAAATGGATGCCCGTCTCATCCGTGATGAGGTGAAAAAATGTCAGACAATTTTGCGCAATATGTCAACTAAGTCAGGTGAGTTGCATGGAGAAACTGTACAGCTTTACAATTTAGAGCAAATGATGCATGAGTCTGCTTCAGAGTATAAAAATGATGTCGAGATTCAGTCGGATTTGCCCAAAGATACAAAAATAAAAATATCAGTCAAAACCTGTGCTATGGTTTTAACATCTTTATTGAAAAATGCTGTACAGGCCAATGGGACTAAAAAAGTTTTGTTTAAGGCCAGCAAACAAAGAAATCATCTGATGCTTGAAATACAAGATTTTGGTGAGGGAATGAGTGGAGAAGTGTTGCAAAGAATTGGTGAACCTTTTTTTTCACTGAAAGAGCCCGGTCAAGGGATGGGGCTAGGAGTCTATATTGCTAGTGCTTACATTGACAGTATTGGTGGGGAAATTGTTTATGATTCAGTGATTGGGCAAGGGACAAAAGTGACATTGAAACTTCCGTTAAACATGATAGAGGGATGACGATGGACAATAAAACGATTAGCTTTTTAGTGCTGGATGATAACGACAGTTTTAGAATGCGGATGCGCGTTGGTTTAGAGGATCGTGGATTTGAAGTCTTTGAAGGGCGTAATGTTGATGAAGGTGTTAGAATAATTAGTCGTCATCCAGTTCAATATGCTGTGGTTGACCTTAGAATGCCTGGTGGAACTGGCTTGGACTTTTTAAAGCAGATACAAGGCATGAAGCATGGCTGTAAAATTCTTATTTTAACGGGCTATGGAAGCATTGCAACAGCAACACAGGCCATTCATTTAGGGGCTGTGAATTACTTACAAAAACCCGTTGACTTGGATGATATTTTAAGAGCATTCAATGAAGATTTTCAAAAAATTACGCCAAGGCCACAGGATATTGAAACACCATCTTTGGAGCAGATAGAGTGGGAGCATATTCAAAGAGTGCTGGAGGATTGTGATGGAAATATCACTCAAGCTGCAAAAAAAATGGGCATGCATCGCCGAACATTACAGAGAAAGCTTAAAAAATATGCACCGATGAAAAGAGATATTTAATAGATCTTTTGAAGAATAAATATTTTTTTGTCTAAGTTAAGTTATTGAAAATAATAAAGAAATAAAAGAACATTATGTCGCAGTGTTAAATTCTTTACCTCTTTTTAGTTTTGTTGTAACACCTGCTGCGTGAAACCAATTTTTTCGAAAAATATTAATAAGTTATTGATGTTTATCCCGCTAGCTATTGCTATAGGTGGCGGTTTTGTAACAGTTTTTGTTTGGTACTATATGTCGCCTTATTATTACGAGGTGGGCTATGTTCCTAAGCAGCCAATCCAGTATAGTCATGCTCTGCATGCAGGTGAGTTAGGTATTGATTGTCGGTATTGCCATTCTACGGTAGATAAAGACTTTACAGCCTCAATTCCATCAACGGCCACTTGCATGAACTGTCATACATTGATTAAGTCAGACAGTGAAAAAATTGCGCCATTAAAGTACAGCTATGACAACAATCTTCCAGTTGAGTGGGTCAGGGTACATGATTTGCCTGAGTATTCAAAGTTCAATCATGCGGTTCATGTAAAAGCGCAAATAGGTTGTGCTTCTTGTCATGGGGATATCCAAAATATGGAAGTCGTTTACAAGTCTCAGCCTTTAAGTATGGGCTGGTGTTTGGATTGTCACCGTAACCCACAGAAACACGTGCGACCAAAGTCTGAAATATACAACACCAGTTGGAAACCAGGAAAAGATCATCAGCAGTGGGCTGAGAAATTTATAAAAGAGAACAATATTAAAGGTCCGGAGAATTGTACAGCATGTCACTACTAAAAAATATGGCAAACAATGCCCAAAGCATTAACGTTGATTTTATTGATGAACCAAAACAATGGAAAAGTTTGGATGAATATGCTCAGAGCCCTGAGTTTGAAAAGTTTCTCCACAACGAATTCCCTGAAGGAGCAGCTTACTTAGAGGATGCGGTATCCAGAAGAAACTTTATTAAGTTGATTGGAGCTTCTTTAGCGTTTGCCGGTTTAAGCAGCTGTAGAACACCTAAAGAAGTGATTGTTCCTTATGTTCATGATCCTGAAGGGGTTGTTCCTGGAAGAGCTAAGTATTATGCTACTTGGTTTAGGCAAGGAAGAAAGGCTTGGCCTATTTTAGCCGAGTCATCTGATGGAAGACCAACAAAAATTGAAGGGAATCCACTGTCTAAACGAACAGGTAAGGCAACTTCAGCTTTTGCGCAAGCATCTATACTGTCCATGTTTGACCAAGATCGACTAAAAACACCGAAGCACGCTGAAAAAACAAAGTCATGGAATGAGTTTAATCAATTTTGGGCCGGTTTATCAAAGAAACATCAAGCAACATCCGGTGCAAACCTTTACATTGTTGCGGGTGCCACGAGTTCACCAAGCGTGACCAAACAAAAAGAAAAGCTATTAAGTCAGTATCCAAAAATGAATTGGTTAGATTATGAAATGTTTGATCAAGTCAATGAGTCGGCGGCGCTTAATGGACATAGGGCTGTGTATGACCTGTCCAAAGCAAAAGTGATTGTCAGTTTAAACTCAGACTTTATGCAATTTGGTGATGATAGCTTAAAAATGAGTCGTGACTATGCAAAGGGTCGTAAGGTTGAAGATAATAATAATACAATGAACAGATTGTATGTTTATGAAACTGCCATGACGCTAACGGGAAGTAATGCAGACCACAGGCTTGCCTTAACCTACGATCAAGTAGAGCATTTTGTTATAGCCTTGGCACAAAGATTAAATATTGAGACAAATAATGGTGATAGCAATGCCGTTGTTTTAACGGAAAAAGGTAAAAAGCATTTAGACGCTTTAGTCAAAGACTTGATGGCCAACAAGGGTGAATCTGTTTTGTTAGCTGGAACGCAGCACTCTTCCTATATTCATGCGCTTGTTTATAAGATCAATGAACGTTTGGGGAATAATGGTCAAGCGGTAGAGTATGTGTACAAAGGTGAAAGCCAGTCCCCGCAAGCTACTTTAGATGAATGGATACTTCAGACCACAGGTAGAAATGATTATACAGTTGTTTGTATTGATACAAATCCGATTTATGCTTTTGCCGGTAAAGAAAAAGTACAAAACTTTTTTGCCCAAGCAGAACATAAAATTGCTTTGAGTTACGATCTCAATGAAACTCAAGCATGGGCACAATGGCAGCTACCACTTTCGCATGATCTAGAATCGTGGTCTGATGCTCAATCACTTATTGGTGAGCAGGGTGTTGTTCAGCCATTGATTGAGCCTCTATTTAATTCAAAATCATCATTAGAATTTTTAGCCATATTGAACGGACAACAAGATGCTTATGCTTTAAATTTGGTCAAGCAAACCTGGGCCAATCAGTTTGGTTTAAGCTCTATAAGCTCAACGGCCTTTGAAAAAAAATGGACTGAGTTGTTGAATAAAGGTTTGACTATGGGTTCAAGTAATGCCCGTCGTACTGTGGGGTCAGTCAGTGTAAAGCGTCCTTTAAATACAAAAAAAAGTGATGTGTCTGTATATGTTGTGCCGTCATCATCTACTTATGATGGTCAGTATGCAAATAATGCCTGGTTACAAGAAACACCTGATCCAATTACCAAAGTGACTTGGGATAATCCTGCTTTAGTTTCAACGCAATTAGCAAAAAAGATGAACCTTAAAGACGGTCAGCTGCTTGAGTTGGATGTTGAAGGAAGAAAGTTACGTTTACCAGTGATGGTTGTTCCTGGAACAGCTAAAGATACGGTTGTTTTAACTTTGGGCTATGGCCGCAAAATTGCGGGCTGTGTGGGTAAAAACGTTGGTGTTAATGTTGCGCCTCTCTTGCCCATCGGCCAATATAATTCTGGTGCTAAGCTTAATAGTGTTGGTGGGGAAGAAAAAATAGCCACTACACAAAATCATGGCAGTATGGAAGGTCGTCCTATTGTAAGATCTGCCAGCTTGAAGAAGTTTTTGGAACATCCAAAGTTTGCTCAGGAAATGGTAGAGCATCCACCGCTGGAATCTTTATGGAAAGAAAAAGATTATAATAGTGGTTACCAGTGGGGAATGAGCATTGACTTAAATGCTTGTATTGGTTGTACGTCTTGTGCCGTAGCTTGTCAGAGCGAAAACAATATTCCTGTTGTAGGTAAAGATCAAGTTCTTGCCGGAAGAGATATGAATTGGATGCGTATTGACCGTTACTTTGAGGGTAGTCCAGAAGATCCTCAGGTGGTTCATCAACCAGTTATGTGCCAACATTGTGAAAATGCACCTTGTGAGCAAGTGTGTCCTGTTAATGCAACGGTGCATGACGATGAAGGTTTAAACGCTATGGTTTATAATCGTTGTATTGGAACACGGTACTGTTCTAACAACTGTCCTTATAAAGTGCGTAAGTTTAACTTCTTAAACTACACCAAAGATACGCCAGAGTTACAGAAAATGGCCTTTAATCCTAATGTTACTGTACGTACTCGTGGGGTAATGGAAAAGTGTACGTTCTGTGTTCAGCGTATCAACGAGAAAAAATTTGCTGCTAAAGTTGATGGCAGGGAACTTAAGGACGGCGAAGTTAAAACTGCGTGTCAGGAAGTATGTCCGACTGAAGCCATTACCTTTGGTAATATTTTAGATAAAAGCAGCCAAGTGGTTAAAGAAAAAAGCTCACCAAGGAACTATGCTTTATTGGCTGAACTTAACACAAAACCAAGAACAACCTATTTAGCAAAATTAAGAAACCCTAACCCAGAGCTTGAAGGAATTTAAGTATGCAAGAGTTGGTCAAAAATACAGAGACTGAGCAAAAATTAACGCTCAAGTACATCACCGAAAAAGTCACATCTTTAATGGATGGGGTAGGGATACCTAAGTATTGGCCATTTGCTTTGGCTTTTGCTGTGTCCTTCGTGTTGGTTTTGTTTGGTTCAATTGGTTACTTGGTATTTAAAGGAACAGGGATTTGGGGGCTGCAAACACCCAATGCTTGGGGTTGGGCTATTATTAACTTTGTGTTTTGGGTGGGTATTGGTCACGCCGGAACATTGATCTCAGCTATTTTATTTTTAACTCGACAAAACTGGCGGACGTCGATTAACCGTTCAGCAGAAGCGATGACCATTTTTGCGGTTATTTGTGCTTTGGTGTTTCCAACTATTCACGTCGGTCGGGTTTGGTTTTTGCATTGGACCATGCCTATTCCTAACCAAATGAACATGTGGCCAAATTTCAGAAGTCCTTTGATGTGGGATGTTTTTGCAGTCAGTGTCTATTTTACAGTATCGCTCATGTTTTGGTTTGTTGGTTTTATTCCTGATTTTGCAACCATTCGCGATCGCAGTACCAATATCATTAAAAAAAGAATCTTTGGTGTTTTGGCATTGGGTTGGAGATTTAGTCACCGACATTGGCAAAACTATGAGAAAGCCTATTTAATTTTGGCAGGTATAGCAACACCCTTAGTGTTGTCTGTCCACTCTGTGGTGAGTTTTGACTTTGCGGTCAGTCAGGTGCCAGGTTGGCATACCACCATTTTCCCACCTTATTTTGTTGCTGGTGCTATTTTTTCAGGTTTTGGGATGGTGTTAACTTTAATGATTCTCGCCCGTAAACTTTTAGGTCTTAAGTCATTCATTACCATGGGGCATTTGGATAAAATTTGTAAAATTCTTTTGGCTACGGGTTTGATGGTGGGCTATGCCTATACCATTGAGTTTTTTGTGGCCTGGTACAGTGGCAATGAATATGAATCTTTTATTTTCCAGCAGCGTGCTTTTGGTCACTATGCTTGGGCTTATTGGATTATGTTCAGCTGTAACGTATTTGTTCCACAAATTTTTTGGTTTAAAAAAGTTCGTCAAAGCATTCCAATTATGTTCGTTGCTTCTATTTTGGTTAATGTGGGCATGTGGTTTGAGCGCTTTGTGATCGTTATTTCTTCGTTGTCTCAGGACTTTTTGCCTTCAAGCTGGGGATTTTTTAAACCCACCATTTGGGATATTTCTACCTTTGCAGGGACCTTTGGTTTGTTTTTTACTTCTATTTTGTTGTTCATTCGCTTTTTACCTGTGGTTGCCATGGCAGAAGTCAAAGGCACTTTACCAGATAGTCAGCCGCACCATCATGATGAACATGAACAGCATAAAAACCATCCGGAGGAAGTGTAATGGCTAAAAATCTTGTTGGGCTTGTGGCCAGATTTAATAAACCCGAGACTTTGCTCAAGGCCGTTAAATCTGTAAAAATCAAAGGCTATAAAAAATTCGATGCGCATACACCCTATGCCGTTCATGGTTTAGATGATGCTATGGGGCTTAAGCCTTCTGTTCTAGGGTGGATAGCTGCTGTTGGTGCGCTAGGCGGAGGTTTATCTATTTTTGCTTTACAAGCGTATACCAGTGCCGTTGACTATAAGATAGTTGTTTCTGGTAAGCCGCTATTAAGTTTTCAAGCTTTTGTACCCATCACTTTTGAGATAACAATTTTAGGTGCAGCAATTTTCACTGTGTTGGGAATGTTTGCATTAAATCAACTTCCCATGTTGTATCATCCATTATTTCATTCTGATGTCATTGCTCAAACCGGCGATGATGTTTTTGCTATCAGTATAGATGCCAAAGATCCTATGTTTGACAGTAGTGAAACTGCAGATACTTTAAAGAGTTTAGGTGCAGATTTTGTTGAGCATGTTTATGAAGGAGAAGAAAGTGAATAATTTTCTTACGCAGAAAAGCCTTGTTTTTGTTGTGCTGTTGATCATCTCAGCTGTTTTGAGTTCATGCTTGAGGGGTCAGCCTTCAGAAAAACCTCCCTTTCATGTGTTTTTGGATATGGACGATCAGCCCAAGTACCAAGCTTTTGAAAAGAATGATTTTTTTGATGATGGTTCTGCTATGCGTAAACCGGTAACAGGGACACGTGAGTTTATGCAAAAAGATTGGGCAGCAGTGAATGGTAATAACCCTTTAAAAGCAGATAAAGAAACCTTATTGATGGGACAAGAACGTTATAATATTTATTGCTCTCCATGTCATGGCATGGTGGGAGATGGAAAAGGAATTGTTGCTAAGCGCGGTGCCAAATTTGGTTATGTAGCACCAAGCAGTTTGCATGATGCTTTAATTAAAGAAAAAAATGATGCACATTATTTTGATGTGATTACCAATGGTATCAGAAATATGGGACCTTATGGATCACGGACCAATGCTCAAGAGCGTTGGGCAATAGTTCATTATGTTCGCGCTTTGCAGTTAAGTCAAGATGCACCCAGCAAGAATGTTCCAGAAAAATATTTGAGCGAAAATAGATAGTCACCAGGGAGAAAGACACAGTGGAAATTCAAAAGTACAAAAATACTAAAAAAGCCTTCAATTTTCAATTTGCTGGGGCCATCGTTCTTGCAGCTTCTTTGCTTGGTGGATTGGGGCATAAAAAAGAGTTTATGTTTTCCTTTTTGACCAGCAGTTTTTTTTGGTTAACCATTGGCTTAGGGGCCTTGTTCTTTGTTTTTTTACATCACCTGGTTAGTGCCAAGTGGAGCGTTGTCGTGAGACGTTTTGCAGAACAAACCATGACCGTTATTCCATGGATTGGTTTGATCATGTTGCCTGTATTGATTATTGGAGCACAGCACTTGTTTCCTTGGGCAGACCCACATTTGGCTGCTCATGATCACTTGATTCATAAAAAACAAGCTTATTTGAATTTACCCTTTTTTAACATTAGGGCCGTTGTCTACTTTTTGGTATGGACAGTTTTAGCGCTGGTTGTTACCAAGACATCTATCAAGCATGATGAAACGGGTGATGAAAGGCTAATGGGCAAAATGAAAGGCTTAAGTGCTGGTGGAACTTTGCTGTTTGCCTTGACGGCTACTTTTGCGGCGTTTGATTGGATTATGTCTTTGGATCCACACTGGTACTCAACTATTTTTGGAATTTATGTTTTTGCTGGTTGTCTTGTAGCGGTGATGTCATTTTTATCCATTATTACCTTGTACCTTCATGGTCAGGGTTATATGAAAAATATGATTACTCATGAGCACTATCAAGACTTAGGTAAACTCTTGTTTGCTTTTACGTGTTTTTGGGCTTACATCGCTTTTTCACAATACGTTTTGATTTGGTACGGTAATATCCCTGAAGAAACCATTTGGTATGCGCATCGTTGGGAAGGTACTTGGAAGTGGGCATCCTTGTTTTTAGTCCTTGGGCATTTTATTGTTCCGTTTATCTTTTTGTTGCCACGCCCGATGAAACGCAACAGAAAAGTTTTGATAGGTTTTTCTATTTGGATGCTTTTTATGCACTTTGTAGACTTAGCCTGGTTGATTTATCCAAATATTTATCATCATGGGTATCATTTTCACTGGTATGATTTCACATTGATGCTTGGTTTTGGTTTGTTTTTTGTGGGTAGGGTGTTGTTTAATTTATCAAAAGCATCAATTTATCCAGTGAATGATCCTTTGTTAAAAGAGTCAATTCATAGCATGAGCTAAAAGGAGGGTGTCATGAGTCAACTTGATTATGAAAAAGAAGATGTTTCCGTTAGTAAAATAGCTATTTACAGTTTGTTACCAGTTATTTTTTTAGTAGTTAGTATTTTAGGCGTTCATTATTTCTTAAAAAGAGCTCAGTTTAAAACCTCACTTTTTGTGAATAAAGCAAATACGGGTGAAGTTACTAATCTTGAAATTAATGCGAAACGTCAGCTTAGGTCCTATGTGAAGAAAGACAATGGTAATTACACTATTCCAATTGATCGGGCTATAGGTATTTATATTCAAGAATAGGTTTTGGTTGTCTTGTGGAGCGGTTTTTTTTCAGTTTGTTATTATGCTTAGGCTGTATTTACCAGCCAAGCTTAGCCGTAGCCCAAGAAATTAAAGATTCAGTTGATGAGCTAGAAAATGTTCAGATAGAAGAAAAACTTGGGCAGTACATTGATTTAGGTTTGGCCTTTGTTGATCAAGACGGCAAAAGGGTAAAATTAAAAGATGTTTTTCCTAAAGATAAGCCAACCATCCTTTCTCTTGTTTACTATGAATGCCCCATGCTGTGTACATTGGTTCTAAATGGTATAACGGAAGTACTAGAAAAGCTTAAATTTGTTCCAGGAAAAGACTTCAGTTTAGTTAGTGTAAGTATTGATGAGCAAGAAACTCCAGATCTTGCTAAAACCAAACAAAAACTTTATTTGCAAGAAGCAGGAATAAAAAATGCTCAGGCTTGGCCATTTTTAGTAGGAGATAGAAACAATATAAAAGCTTTAGCAAATTCTGTTGGGTTTAATTTTGAATATGATGAGTCCATCGATGAATATGCACATCCTGCAGTGTTTTTTATTATTAGCCCTTCTGGCAAAGTTTCACGTTACTTTTACGGTGTTCAGCATAAGCCCGCAAACCTACGCTTGGCTTTGACTGAAGCTAGTGAAGGAAAAGTAGGAACAGCATTTGATAAATTTTTACTTTATTGTTATCGCTATGACCCTGATTCAAAGGGCTATGTTTTAGTGGCATGGAAAGTCATGCGTATCTCAGCCTTGATTTCAGTAATTGCTATTGTATTACTGTTATTAGGCTTAAAGAAAAGGGAAAAAATTTAAGTTTAATGTGACAATACGTCCAACAAAACGAATTTGGTTAATATTAAATAAAAATTGATGTATAGGAATAACAAAAATGAAACAGCAAAAAAAACAGTTATTGATTAGTGTTTTAGGAGTATGGTCATGAATGGTCTTTTGAAATATATTATGCCAGAAGCAGCTTCTAGCTTTGCCACGGATGTGGATCAGCTGATATTTTTTATTTTTCTGTTATCGGCATTTTTCTTTTTCTTAATCGTGTTTGTAGGCTTAGCTTTTGTAGTTAAGTTTAAAAGAAAAAAAGGTGACAAATACACCTTAGCCTTAAGTGATAACAAAACGCTTGAAATTGTATGGACGGTCATCCCTAGTATTTTGTTGGTGGCTATTTTTGTTTGGGGCGTTAAAGTTTATCTTGATCAACAAATCATTCCACAGCGGGCTATGGAGGTTAAGGTTACAGGACAAAAATGGTTTTGGACTTTTGCTTACGATGATGGAATTGTCAGTACAGGTGAAATGGTGGTTCCTGTTAATCAGCCGGTCAAAATTTTATTGTCTTCAAAGGATGTTTTGCACTCCTTCTTTGTTCCAGCCTTTCGTGTTAAGCAAGATGCATTACCTAATAGATACACTGCCCTGTGGTTTACTCCAACTAAAGTTGGTGAGTTCCCAATGTATTGCACAGAGTACTGTGGCACCAGTCACTCTGAAATGGTTGCCAATATTAAAGTAGTAGAACAAGCAGCATATGATGCATGGAAAGAAGAGCAAGCCAGTGCAGCAGGTGCAGGGATGTCTCCGGTTGAGTTGGGTAAAAAAATCTATCAAAAAAATGCCTGTTTCACATGTCATAGTTTAGACGGCTCTAATAAAATAGGCCCATCATGGCTTGGAGCTTATGGAAGTGTAAGAAAACTGGCAGATGGTTCTGAGGTCATCATTGATGAGAACTACATCCGTGAATCAATTTTAAATCCAATGGCAAAAATAGCTCAAGGGTATCAGCCAGTGATGCCAACGTATCAAGGTATTTTAAATGAAACGCAAATTGATGGCGTGATTGCCTATATTAAAGAACTCAATCAAGAGTGAGGATAAAGCAATGAGAACAACGCAAATAACAGAAGAAAATCAAAATTACTTGAGTCATCACAAAGGTTTAAAGTCATGGCTATTTACGCTTGATCATAAGCGTATAGGTTTAATGTTCTTGGGAGCCATCTTAAGCTTTTTCTTATTGGGAGGCTTGCTTGCCTTGGGTGTTCGTTTAGAATTATTTGCGCCTGGCAAGCAGTTGATGGATGCAGATACTTACAATAAGTTTTTTACCATGCATGGTATGATCATGGTTTTCTTATTTATTGTTCCGTCAACACCCTCAGCTTTAGGTAACTTTGTATTACCCATGATGGTTGGTGCAAAAGATGTGGCTTTCCCACGTTTGAATTTATTGAGCTTTTATATTTATATGGCTGGAGCAATTCTTGCCTTATCCACGCTAATATTTGGTGGTCTAGATACAGGTTGGACGTTTTATACACCTTACAGCTCACAAATTGCAGGGCCGGTTATCATTATGGGTTTGGCTGTGTTTATTATGGGCTTTTCGTCTATTTTAACCGGTCTAAATTTTATTGTAACCATCCATAAATTGAGAGCACCAGGTATGACTTGGTTTGATATGCCATTGTTTCTGTGGGCCATGTATGCAACGTCAGTTATTCAGGTGTTGGCAACTCCAGTTATTGGTATCACCATGTTACTGTTGGTTTTTGAAAGAGCTTTTGGTGTGGGTATTTTTGATCCACAAATGGGCGGCGATCCAGTGCTTTTTCAACACTTTTTTTGGTTTTACTCACACCCAGTTGTATACATCATGATCCTGCCTGCTATGGGTATTGTCAGTGAAGTCATTGCGGTGTTTTCGCACAAAAAAATATTTGGTTATAAGCCCATTGCTTATTCAAGTGTTGCAATTGCTGGAGTAAGCTTTTTGGTTTGGGGACATCACATGTTTGTCAGTGGTCAGTCTTCCTATGCCGCGCTCTTATTCAGTTTATTAACCTTTGCGGTTGCGGTACCAACTGCCATTAAAGTGTTTAGCTGGATTGCAACCATGTACAGAGGTTCAATTGATTTAAGAACACCCATGATTTATGCTTTATCATTTTTGTTTTTATTTACCATTGGTGGTTTAACAGGTGTGTTTTTAGGCGCCATTGCTGTTGATGTGCACTTGCATGATACTTATTTTGTTGTGGCCCACTTTCATTATGTGATGTTTGGTGGAGCTGTTGTAGCCTTTTTAGGAGGCTTACATTATTGGTGGCCTAAAATGACCGGAAAAATGTACAATGAGTGTTGGGGTCGTATTGGCGCAGTATTGGTCTGGTTCTCTTTTAACTTAACGTTTATGCCACAATTTTTAGCAGGCTTTAAAGGTATGCCTAGACGTTACTACAATTATGATCCTAGTTATGAAATTTATAATCAGCTTTCAACCATTGGCTCAACTTTGCTGGGGATTGGATTTTTTATTGTTGCTATTAATTTATTGATGAGCTTGAAAAAATCAGCTGCAAAAGCACCAGATAATCCTTGGGGTGCATTAACCATGGAATGGGAGTCAAGTTCTCCTCCTTATCATGAGAATTTTAGAGAACAACCAGTTTTAAAACATGGCCCATATGATTTTGAAAAAGTAGAGGTAGAAGCATGAGCGGAAAAACAGGATATTTAGCACATCACTTTGCAGAACTGGATCAACAAAAAGAGTCTGCCAAGCTGGGCATGTGGTTATTTTTGTTGACTGAGATTTTATTGTTTGGCGGTGTTTTTGTTGCTTATGCAGTATTTAGATCTTTGTATCCAGAAACGTTCATTAATGCTCATAAGCAATTGGATGTTGTAATGGGTGGAATCAATACCTTGGTTTTGATTGCCAGTTCTTTGACCGTAGCCCTAGCAATTAGAGAGATTCAACTGAATCGTCGAAAAAATTGTACCTATTTACTTTTGACAACAATTATTTTAGCCGGTGTGTTTTTGGTGATTAAATACTTTGAATACAGCCACAAAATTCATGCAGGCTTATTGCCCGGAAAATTTTTCACTTATACAGGTATTGAAGGTACCAATCCACATTTGTTCTTTTCATTGTATTTTCTATTGACCGGTATTCATGCCTTGCACATTGTTATTGGTATGGCTGTTTTAACTTGGGTTATGATAAAAAATCACAAAGGTCATTTTTCAGGTGAATACTATGTGCCTGTAGAAATGGGTGGTTTATATTGGCACTTGGTGGATTTGATTTGGATCTTCCTATTTCCGCTGTTGTATTTGATTGGATAAGAGGAGAAAGAGCTATGAGTACAAAACACGAACATCACGTCTTGCCTTTAAAAGTTTACTTGGCTGTAGCTGGGGCACTATTCTTTTTAACTGCAGTGACCGTAGGCGTTTCATACATTGATTTTAACGCTATTACGGGTATATCAGGTTTAAACTTGGTGATTGCCATGTTGGTAGCAACCATCAAAGGAACTTTGGTTGCTCTTATTTTTATGCACTTATGGTTTGATGACAAGCTTTACTCACTTGCTTTTGTTGTTGGGCTGGTTATCTTGGGTATTTTTATTTCTGTTACTTTGTTGGATGTGGAGAAAAGAAGAGGTTCTTATGATGAGCGTCTCAATCAACCCATTGTTGAACAGGTAGAGTATAAAAAGGCAGATGAACAGCATCAACAAGATCATTAAGTATAGGTAAAAGTTAAAATAAAAAAGCCGCTTATTCAAGCGGCTTTTTTTATTGTATAATATAACAAAGCCATTGTTAAAGACTTTTGTAAAATAGAAAGTGTCAGTGTAACTCAATACTTAAGCCAACAGGAAAATGATCTGAAACACCCTGTTTACTGATAAAGTTGTAGCTTTTAGGTTTTTTATCTTTGTCTTGCATGATGAAATTATGGTTTAAGATTTCAAAACTGTTTGGTTTGTACTCCCAGTGCTTTTGATCAGCAAAGTTTTTGCTTAATAATATGACATCTAAAAATGACCATGAGTTTTTCTTGGCGTAATAGTTACTGCCAAGATTGGTTTTTTGAGCATATTTTTTTGAACTTAAATGCGGTGTTAGCCATTGTTGTTGCGCAATCCGTTCAAATACCAAACTCTGATTGCTTTCTTCACGGGTAATATTAAAGTCTCCAGCTGCAATGTGATAATCAGCGTGGGCATGTTTTTTTTGTAGAGTGTTCAAGTAATGAAGCGCTTGCTGCCGCAACTGTTTTGGATGATAGGGCGCAGGAAAATGAATACTGTAGGCAGCAAGGGTTTTTCCATCACCTAAGCTATATTGAGCGTATAAAATGCCTCTTGTATCTTTTTTACGACGCTTTGAGATGCTTTTAAAAGGTATTTGAAATAAATGAGCTTTGCTTTTAAGAGGAAGCTTGCTCATAATAGCAACATCAATACCACGTTTGTCTTCCCCTTCAATAAGTGAGATGGATGTAAACTGTTGTTTTTTGGGTAGCAGCGTATTTAATGTATGTAAGACATGAATGTTTTCTATTTCTTGCAAAAAAAGTAAGTCTGGACCTTTACCATTGTTTTGTAGGGCAATGACGTGAGCTATATTTTTTAATTTTGTTTCATAGGCTGTTTTATCCCAATTTAAATCAAAACATTGTTTTCGCCATTTGTAGTGGCTGAGTTTTGCACAATGGGCTTTATGTTTCTTGTTTTTTTTTAAAGCATAAGGCAGGAAGGTGGCATCATCTTTTTTTGGGTCATCTTGAATATCAAACAAATTTTCTACATTGTAAGTCATGATGAATAACTCTTTTTTTTCTGAAAGGTTATTCTGAGCAGGTAATAGTGGATTGATACATGCTGAATGAGTCAGCAATAGAAAGAGTATAAAGATAAGTGTTGCGCAAGAATGTTTATGTTTAGGCATGGTGAGCATCATAGCACACAGAAGATAAAGATTGCTCATACTTGTAAAGCAAGATTCATTTTATCAAGAATGGCCTTAAAATTTTCTGTCCTTTCAAAGTAATAGGCTATGCCTTGTCGATGAAGCAATAGTTTATCTTGGTTTGAAAGGTGGGTTGAAAAAATCAAACATGGTTTTTGATAGAGTATTTGAGTCCTTAAGTCTGAAAATAAACGATGTTTGAATAATTTGAACTCACAAAACACAAGATCATGGTTTGTTTGATTTTCGCACACCTGTTCCAAATTTGAATAGTGAGTCACTTTATGGTTGGCGCTTTCTAATAAACGGCTAAAGATCTTAGCAAACTCTAATTGGGTATCTAAGTAGAGAATAGCTGTTTTTTTGATTTTATTTGTCTGCATGCAACTCCTTTTTTAAGGAGTAAGTGCAAGATATGATCCAAGTAATATTTAGGCAGTCATGTAAATTAAGACTTATAAAAAAATATTATATAAACAGAGATCTAATTTTTTTCAACTTCAGTTGGCGGTAAAGTACAAAGAACTAGTTTGTTTGTACGGTAGTACAAAAGTTTCCTTCAATGAACCCCGAAGCGCCGCCAAATCCAACATTAAGATAAAAGTCTTTCATGCAAACATCTCCACCAATAGCATTGGTGATTTTAGAAAAATTAACGATACTTAGGTCAAGGACGCCATTGGTATTGCCATTAATGATAAGATCAATTGAATCCATTGGAAGTGTAAAAGGATCTAAATTTTCATTGAGATAATTGTCATGCAAGTCAATGACATTATAGACTTTAAATGTAATGGTATTGGTGAGATCCGTTCCATTTCTAAATTGAAGCACACAAGTCATGCCATTAACAACACCGCCATTGTTTTCATCGCCATAAAGCACATTAAAACAGTCGACATTATCAATGCCCACTTCTTGTTCCTGGGTGGAGCCCAAAACCATTCTTACAGAACCAAACTGATTATTTGAACATGATGTTATAAAGCTTAAAATTAAGCACAGTATCATAAAGTTTGAGGTATGTTTTTTCATAAAGCCAACTCCCACATATTTTTTATGCAATGTATCATTTTGTTTAAAACATTTCAAGATATATGCCAGTTGTAAATTACTGTTATATCAAGTGCTTGTGAGCTTGTTGGTATGCAATTTTGAAGTTAATTGAGACAGCTGTGTCCGGATTAATTGCTAACAATATCCCATAATTCAACGAATATAGTGCATTGCATTATATATGGATTTTTGGTAATAGTTTGGTTGTATGAAAACAACACAGCTTTTTTTACTATCCTTTTTATTATCTCCATTAATTCAAGCACAAACAATATCTGGTCAATGTAACGAAACATATGATTTCGATTCCTCTGTGATTAATAGTGAATTGAATTATTACTTTCCCCCTAATACATTAAACTTAACACGAACATTTTTTGTTTCTACATATGGAGCTATGGCAAACCTTTCATTTTATTTTAATGATGACTTTAAAACTAAAATGAACTTTTTAAACAATTATGAAAATCTAATGTATCATGCCTGCACATATGAAGCTAATGGTGAAAGTAGTGATGACTGTATTCGTGGGCCGGTAAAATTAATATTAGATGGAAATAACCCTCCTCAAATTATTCGTAAAGATCAGCTGCTAGCAACAGGTGAAATTGATAGTAATTTACAGTTTATTGATGCGCCAGAAAATTTTCCTAAAAAAGATGGATTAAAAGTTGAAATTAAATTGCCTGAAGATATTTGTCACCTAAGAATAGAGAGGGACTATGTCCTTTTGGTTAATACGCAGACCACTCCGACAACAAAACATATTTCTGGACACCTTTTTTGCCCTGACAATGATGGATGTACTGGAGATATTGGTAGTTTATCGATCATCTCTCATGAGTGCAAACCTCATTTACAGGCTTGCTTTGGTGATCCTATTTGGGAAATGCCAAACGGAGAAATAAATGAGGGTGATTTACTAGAACTCACCTTACCCGGTGTATACAATGTAACCGGGCAGTATAGTAATGCTTGTAATGTTTCAGCAACGATGGAGTTGGCAGAAGATTTTTTTGTCATGCCTGAACTTAGTATAGACAAAAGTGGGCCAGGCAGCAATGCTTGCAATCTTCAAGAAAATCAACTGACCTTAAAATCGAATACTCCAAGTATTGCCATTGATGGTTTAGAAACCCAGTGGCGTCATTCTGATGGTTCAAGTTCTCAAGGCAATCCTACCGTAACATCTACTCCAGGAGAACATACTGCTAAGATAATATACAGTGGTTTTTGTTTAGAACAAACATCAGATGTAGCGTGTAACCCTGATATTGATGTTGCTGCAACTGAAAAGCCAAGCAGTTTGTGTGAGGGAGGCAAAGAACTTTCTATTTGTTCTGAAGCGCAAAATATTCATTGGAAAAAACCTGATCAACTCGGGCTGATAGCAACCGAAACACTGATTGCTGACACCCCTGGCACATACACAGTAACAGCAGTCGATTCATTTAACTGTCAATTGGAAGGATCCTATCAAGAAGACGGTGTATTTTTACAAGAAATCGAAAACAATACTTTGTATGTACCCAATGCATTTAGTCCCAATGGTGATGGAAATAATGATGTTTTTACTGCGTATAGTGCGGTTGGAAGTAAAATTACCATTGTAGATTTTAAGGTGTTTTCTCGTTGGGGCGAGTTGATATATGACAAAAACAATCTTCAAGTCAATAACCCAGCCTTAGCCTGGGATGGTAAAATTAAAGGCGAGATGGGTCAGCAAGGGACCTACACCTATAAAATAGTTTATAAGCTTCCTGAGTGTGAAGAAAAACAACTAGAAGGGGATGTTACGCTTATTCGTTAATCCATTGAGTGATATTGAATTTGAGTAATAGCAAAAATTATTATAAGTAATAATAATATTTTAAGAACGATATAATGAATGAATACTATTTCTTAAAGTTTATCACCTCAATGACGTGATTCAATTATTGGATGAAATCTTAAAGTGTTTAGTCGTGCCAGGTGTTTTTATTCCAGCTACGTTTATAATATTTATGAAAGTTTTTAATGATACAGCGTCACTTGGGCCTATTTATTGCGCAAAGCATTAATTTTAAGCGCTTGATTTCATTAAGATTATTATGGCATAAATTTTGCCTAATCTAATGAGTATGGAATCATATTTATGCATTTTCAAAAATATAGCTTTATCAATAATACTTGTTTTATCGCTTCAATACTGTGCTTATGATGATACTCAAACAACATCTCTACCTGATCAAGAGTTTTATGTTGCGGATGTTGCACCAGGTTATCAATCAACAGTAAGTTCAGGTCCAGATAAAAAAATAACTTTGGTGTTCAGCATGCCAGTAGAGCCAAGTACGATATTGCCTAACACCGGTAATGTGTCTTTTATTCAAGATATCAATGGTGTAGCTACTGATTTGAGCCATGTATTAACAATAAGTGAGATAAGCAACGTTGTAACATTCCATGTTAATTATGCTTTGGCGATGAGAGCTGATTATACTTTGAACATCAGCAATAATGTGAAGTCTATAGGTAATGGTATGAATCTAAGAAGCCCAGTCTTACATCAATTTAATACGGGTGGGGGGTATACTCAAGGTGGTGTGGGCAATACTGTGCCAGGCAGTCCGTATATTTTAGAGTATAAGCTTGTTCGTGAATGTATATCCAATGGCACAGGTCAACAAGAGGTGGCATACATAGAAGTCAAGTTTAATGAGGTACTCATGCTTCCTCCAAAAGCACAAGTTAAAAAAACATTAAGCACGCAGTCTTGGAGTGCTGAGCAAGATATGCAGGCAAAAGAGGGTGACATGTCCGTGATGATTCTTAATGTAGATCCACCTGAATATGATTTGCAAGGCTACAAAATTCGCTTTAGCAGTACAGCAGTAACAGACTTAGAAGGACTCCATATGAGTAGCTTTGAAAGCCAGGGAATATATCAAGTCTTTGGTGGTTGCAATTAAAACATATTAAGAGATACAAAGTGTTTGAAATTTAGATTTAATGCTTTGATTGTAGAAAACAAAGAAAAATACCATGAATACATACCGTCAAAAAGAAAAGAGCTGTTGGATTGGCTGTAAAGAAACAATGATGAGTTTTACCCAGAATCTGTAAGAAAGGCCTTAAGAAAACACTGTTTTATATTTGGGAAAGACGCAAAGCCAAAGGCTGGTCTCAGACTAAGCTTGCGCAAAAAATGGGAGTTTCACAAAGTAGAATTGCACAAATAGAGTCTGGTGTGGGTACAGCCAAAATTACTTTTGATGTGCTTTTGCAAGTACTCAGTAGTCTTGGCTGTGATTTTAAAATCGTTCTTAAAAAAGAAGCTGCCTGAGGTTAGTATTAAAAATCTTCCTCACAACTAGTTTCACCAGTTAAAGTAAAACGATACTCAACAATAATTTTATCTTCTTCCGCTTTTTCCAACTTACAGAAGTTATATCCACCGATTGTAAACTCAGACCCACTATAACTATCAGCATCACTTGAACCGCTTGTTGCAAAGCCATTCATTCCAATACGTGCTAATGATCTAGATAATGCCTCAAAAATATCCCTTTCTGCAAATGGACCTAAGTTTTCTTTTACAAAACAATGATATGTAGATTTGGCTCGAAAACAAATCAAACCAGCTGCAGATTGTCTTTTTTCTGGTTTTATGTGTTGTTGAATGCTCTGTTCAATACTTACAAAATTGTATTCCGTATTATCTGCACTATTAATAATCTCATTAACACTCAAGATTTGTACTTGACTGTCACTCCCTGCAATAGCAGTTCCACCACCTTGTTGATAAGGAGTCTGCAATGCTTCAAAAATTGCTTTAGCACTACTCCCACTAATATAGACTCTATCATTATCTTGCGCAAAGGAAGGTAATGATATTAATATAGCTAAACTTAATAAAAACTTTTTCATGACTTAAAATTCCCCTTTAAAAATTTAATAATCTCGTTCGTTAATCGATATTATTATAAAAATATCGATACAACTCTACATTATATGACATATTTTGACGCAAAAAGAAATCGCTCATTTTATCTATAAATTTAGCAAGCCAAAAAGTAGCCACTTGATAGCCAAGTCCTGTGATGTTGCGTGTTTTTGTGTGACGATTCTTACGGAGTGATTTGGTAAGTTGTTGAAACTCTTTGGTTTATATTTTAACTACTTACCTGCTTTTGAATACTTTTTATCTGAATCGTATGGTACCGATGGAGAGACTCGAACTCCCACGGGTTGCCCCACTGGTGCCTAAAACCAGCGTGTCTACCAATTCCACCACATCGGCACGGTGAATGGAGTTTCTAGTATGTTTCACCCAAAAACTCAAGTTTTTAATCACGCTTATTTTAAAAGATGAAATTCTAATTGATGAATTTTTTGGAGTCGCACCGTCTCGGCTTGCTTTTGGCAGGCCTCCGGGCATTACGTCACAAAAAGCGATGCTTTTTGTTCCTCCTAAACCGGGATTACGTTCAAGGACTTATAATGTAACACCATTTTTCCCCCTAACGGGATCAAAAAATGGTGGGCCATGAGGGAGTCGAACCCCCGACCCTCAGGTTCGAAGCCTGATGCTCTATCCAGCTGAGCTAATGACCCGTCCGTCTGTTTTCTAAAGGGAAAAACGCTTTTCCCTTGCAAACAAAAAGCGCGGTTTTTGTTTTCTCACCCTTTGCGGTCGAATTCGGCACAGGGCCTCTTCTCCAATACAAAAGGTGAGTCGAAAAAACTATTCGGCTTTTTCTTCTTTTTTCTCTTCTGCTGCTGCAGGAGTTTCTTCTTTTGCTTCAGGCGCGGCAGCTTCAGTTTTTGCTTCTTCAGCTGGAGCTTCTGGTTCTGGAGCTTTTTTAGGTTCAACCAATTTAATCAGTTTTTCTTTAAGTAAGATATTGACTTTATCTTCGCCATTGACCCATTGATTTTGCTTGTTTTTTACGCCAAAACGTCCTGAACGTTTTTTATAAACTGTATATTCTTTGGTTTTTTTTACTTTTTCCATGATTACTCCTTTAGTGCATTGGTCACAGCAATGCTTAAAAAGTTTCTTATATTCAACTGCTTATTGTGCTATGTCAACTAGCAAATATGCATACACAAAGCAAGAAAGATATATTGGGTGGGCTAACAACTTTTTTAACCATGGCTTACATTGTTGTGGTTAACCCTAGTGTTATTGCTCAACCTGGGACAGGGATGAGTTTTGCTGGAGTCATGACGGCTACGGTTTTGTTGGCATTTACCATGACTTTACTGATGGGTTTGTATGCCAAGTTGCCTTTTGCGGTTGCACCGGGTTTAGGCGTGAATGCTTTTTTTACTTACACCATTGTATTGGGTAAAGGTGTTGCATGGCCGATAGCTCTTGGAGCAGTGTTTTGGGCAGGAGTATTATTTTTACTCTGTTCAGTGTTCAATATTCGTGAAAAAATTGTGATGGCCATTCCACAGAATATACGCGAAGCTCTGGCTGTAGGTTTGGGCTTATTTTTGGCTTTTATCGGCTTAAAAAATATGGGGGTAGTGGCTCCAGATCCAGATACCTTTGTAAAGTTGGGTGAGATTAATCTGGAAGTTATCTTGGCTTTGTTGGCCATGATATTGACTGCTTTTTTATTGATGCGGGGTTGGAACAGTGCTTACTTACTGACCATTGTTATATCGACAATCGTAGCCAAACTTTTGGGTCAGGTAGAATGGCCTGAACAGTTTTTTAGCATGCCAGACTTTAAATCAGTGTTTATGGCCTTTGAGCCTTGGCAAGCGCTTAAGCTCAGTTTATTGCCTACCATTATTTCTATTTTTTTCACCGATATGTTTGACTCGCTTTCTACTTTTGTTGGTGTGGCAAAGGCAACAGATATGGAAAACAGTGAGGGGGAACCCAAAAACTTAAAACAAGGTTTGATTGTAGATGCTTTGGCCACCTTGTTTGCTGGAGTTTTTGGCACATCATCAGGAACGGCTTACATGGAAAGTGCGGTTGGCATCAAAGCCGGAGGTAAAACCGGATTAAGTGCGATTGTTACGGCCTTATGTTTTTTGCCCTGTTTTTTTATTGCGCCAATGGTGGCCATTATTCCAGGCTATGTATCTGGAGCAATTTTGGTTTTGGTGGGCATGGCCATGTTTCAATCGGTTAAAGATATGAATTTTGCGCGTTATGAAGAAGCTATTCCTAATTTTATGGTTATTTTATTGATACCTTTAACCTTCTCCATCACACACGGTATTTTGTGGGGCTTTATCAGTCATACCATTTTGTTTGTTTTGGCAGGTAGACAAAAAGAAGTTTCACTGACCATGTATATTTTAGCCATGATTTCCATGGCGCTGATTGTTATGGAGCAAATGGGTGTTTAAAGATTTAGCACCAATTTTTCTTATCCACTTGTTGGCTCTGTCAAGTCCAGGTCCTGACTTTGCAGTGGTTCTGAAAAACAGTTTTGAATCGCAAAAAAAAGCCTTGTTCACAGCTCTAGGCATAACATGTGGCTTAATAGGACATGTGACATTAGCCATTGTTGGCTTAGGGGTTCTTTTGCAGCAAACCTTATGGTTGAGCCAGGCAATTCAAATCTTAGGTGCTCTATACTTGTTTTATTTAGGGGTAAAAATATTTTTAAAATCCAAACCTCACAACAAGACTACAAGCAGTAAAGTAGCCCAAGATCAATTGGCATTTAAATCATCTCAAGGCGGCTTTAAAGAAGGGTTTTGGGTCAATGTCCTCAATCCAAAAGCCGGTATGTTTATCATGAGTCTATTTGCGCAAATGGCGAACTCAGGCAAAGTCTTGCAAACACAGCTTGTTTTAGCCGGCTTTATTCTCACCAGCGCGTGGGTGTGGTTTTCTACAGTGGCTTTATTTTTGAATATTTCTTATATAAGAGCCATTTTTTTAAAAAATGTGCCAGCAGTCGAAAAGTTAATGGCCTGCATGCTCATCGTGTTTGCCTGCATCATTTTAAAAAGAACTATGTTGTAATGAATACCTATAAGAATAAATAGCAAAGTAGGTTGTTTTTATGAAGGCTGGCTATTAGGGGTAGGTGCCCGCAAAAACTTCACCTCTCATAAAAACAATTAAGTCCTGTACTTTACAAATTATTCAAGTTTTATTTGTTGCTCATCCAGCTTTTGAGCATATTCAATCCAGTGTTGGCCAGATCATCACTGATAGAGCCATCACCATCTTGATCAAGCAGTTGGTTAACCAAGCCCATGTTGTTTGGGTTTTGCTCAGTAGCTTGGCTGATAGAACTTGTTAATAAGGCAGTTAAAGAAGTAGCATTAAAATTAGATTGTTTGACCTTTGAACCCAGCATACCCATAAGAATGGGTGTGGCCAACTGTATGATTTGATTGATCTGGCTGTTGTCTAAATTAGAACCTTTATTGAAAAATTGCTGAACCAGGTTGGTTTTTGAGCCAAAAACATGACCTAAGATTTTCATACCATCGTTAGAGGTTTCATCGGTCATGGCTGAGCTGATATTATTCAAGATAGAGCCGGTATGCTTTTGATTAAGAGCGTTCAATAAGGACTCTGCACCACTCGACTGATTGGCATTGCGCGCGAGACCTTGCGTTAATACGGGCAAAAAACTTTGAACCAAGCTGTTGACATCTTCTGTGTTGACACCAACTTTGCTTGCTATAGCAGAGGCTTCTTGCTGACCAAATTGTGATGATAAAATGTTAAGTATGTTTTCCATAGATTAGCAAGTTAATTAAAAGTTTAGAGATTAGCAAATGGATTTTATAAATATAAAACTTATTTTTTTTTGAAATTGATTATTGATTTAAGTTTATCTTGTGCTGACTTTCAAGTTACAGACCTTATTGAGGAACCAAGTCCAGAGCAATTTTCAGTTGTTGCGATATGTTATTTAGAGAATCAAGATGGTTTAGGGATATTTGAAGTATGTTCAGTATAAGCGATAGTAAGGAAAGAATAAAATGGAACCTTAGCAAAGCTAAATAGCAACTTTTATACAAATACATCCTCAAGTTATTTGGTTTATTAAGAAAACAGCGAGGCTAAAAAAACAAGCCTGCATCCTCGGTATACTTAAATTGCTGGCTTTTTTAAAGTGAATGTACAATTTTTTTTTTACTTAAATAGTTGTATTTAAAAATTAAAAATCAGAAAAAGTGCAAGTTGCTCTAAAAGTTAGAACATGGTAGGACATTAACGTGAGTTCTACAAAAAAATATATCCCAGGTTCATTATTGCAAAGCATTGATAATCCATATCAAATGCGAGACAAGTTAGAGGTTAAACAACTTCCTCAGCTCTGTCAGGAGCTTAGACAGTACATTATTGATATTGTGTCGGAGCAAGGTGGGCATCTTGGAGCCAGTCTAGGTGTCATTGAAATGACCGTGGCCTTGCATTACGCGTACAATACCCCTAAAGACCAATTGGTCTGGGATGTGGGGCATCAAGCCTATGCTCATAAGATTTTAACGGAAAGAAGAGATGTTTTTCCAAGCAACCGTAAATATGGGGGGATCAGCGGTTTTCCAAAGCGAAGTGAAAGCGAGTATGATACTTTTGGTGTAGGACACTCATCAACGTCTATTTCAGCTGCTTTAGGTATGGCTGTGGCCAGTAAACTTACACCCAATGATGATCGCAAGTCTATTGCCGTTATAGGGGATGGCGCCATGAATGCTGGCTTATCATTTGAAGCTTTAAATCACGGCGGTGTTGAAGAAGCCGATATATTGGTGGTTCTTAATGACAACTGCATGAGTATTGACCCCAATGTGGGTGCACTAAAAGAGTACTTGTCTCATATTACTGCCAGTCATACCTATAACAGAATTAAAGACGAAGTCTGGGGTTTGTTGGGCAAGATTTCCAATTACGGACCGGACCCAAGAGCCGTTGTTCAACGTTTAACCGATATTCTAAAAAACTCAGTTTTAAAAGAAAGTAACTTTTTTGAATCTCTTAAGTGGCGTTACTTTGGTCCCATTGATGGCCATAATGTTGAGCATATGGTGCGCATGTTTAAAGATTTAAAAGATATTCCTGGACCCAAACTTTTACATTGCATTACCACCAAAGGTAAGGGTTATCAGCCAGCTGAAGATGGTTCGGCCACGGTTTGGCATGCCCCAGGATTGTTTGATAAAAGCAATGGTGAAATCATTAAATCCAGTAAAACTGAGCCACAGCCGCCAAAGTTTCAAGATGTATTTGGCCATACTTTGGTTGAGCTTGCTAAGAAAAATAAAAAAATTGCAGGTGTTACGCCTGCCATGCCTACCGGTTGCTCATTAAAGTTTATGATGGAAGAAATTCCAGAAAGAAGTTTTGATGTTGGGATTGCCGAGCAGCATGCGGTTACGTTCTCAGCAGGTTTAGCCACACAAGGTATGATTCCATTTTGTAATATTTATTCTAGCTTTATGCAAAGAGCGTATGACCAAGTCATTCACGATGTAGCTTTGCAAGACTTGAATGTTGTTTTTTGCTTAGACCGCGGAGGTCTAGTAGGGGCTGATGGTGCAACTCATCATGGAGCTTATGACATTGCGTATATGCGCTGTATCCCAAACATGATTGTAGCCTGTCCTATGGATGAGATTGAACTGCGCAACTTGATGTATACAGCGCAAGCAGATGGTCATGGACCTTTTTCTATTCGTTACCCAAGGGGGCAAGGTGTGATTGCAGATTGGCAGCAAGCTTTTGAAGTGATCAATATTGGTCAGGGTAGACAGTTAACCGAAGGTGACGATCTTGCAATTTTAAGCATTGGCGCTATTGGTAATGAAGCAAGCAAAGCCATCGCGGAATTAAAAAAGCAAGGCATTAACGTCGCTCATTATGATATGCGTTTTGTGAAGCCTATTGATGAGGTGCTTTTGCACACAGTGTTTAAGCAGTATGACAAAGTGATTACTTTGGAAGATGGCTGTCTTCAAGGTGGCTTTGGATCAGCTGTCCTTGAGTTTATGGCAGATCATCATTATCATGCAAAGCTCGTGCGTTTAGGTATTCCAGATCGCTATATTCAGCATGGTACCCAGCAAGAGCTATATAAAGAGTGTGGCTATGATGCAGAAAGTATTGCTGAGACTTGCTTGCAACAATTAAAATCCAAGCAAAAAAAAACAGCGTCTATAGCAAAAAAACAAGCTCTCATGAGTGAAGCGATATAAGTTATTTTTCCAATAAAGAAATGAACGTTCTGGTTGCGTAAAAATTACACGCTAAATGTGAAGTCATTACTCACAGGCACCCAAGCCGCTAGTATTGACTTCTGATTTGGCCCATAAGGTTTCTTTTTCACCTTTTTCCCCCATTTTGGGTTGATAAATAAGACCATCTTGGCTGATTTCAAGTTCTCGGGCCTTTGCGTTTGGATCTAAGTAGCTTGAGCTGATCACAACTTGATAATGCCAGGGAACACAATTAAAACTTTGATCGGTAGGCACGGAAATGGATTGACCACAGCTCCCAGAGTTTGAACACAGCATAGGGTTACCATTTTCATCAATCCAGAGTTTACAGCTGTTGCTGATATTTAGACTGCAATTGGCAATAGAAAGAGGTGATTCAATGGCTTGCTGATAGGTTGCCAATACAGCATCTGTGCCGCCACAAGAGTTGGCATTTTGTCCATGGTCTTCATTGTCATCTAAGTAAACCACAATACTTTCTCCATCCGAAAAATCCAAACAAGTCCATAAGCCCCGGCGCTGCGCTTCGTTTTGTGCTTTAATAATGGCAGACTCAAGATCTAAAAGAGAACGTCGTAGTGCTTGCTTTGCACGCATACCAGAATAGGCTTGTGTTCCCAGCAAAATAATTGTGGCTGCAATCACTAAGGTGAGCATGAGTTCAATCAAAGTTAATCCTAAACGTTTATTGTTGAGTATTTTCACTGTTATTAACTATACCATTAATTTTTTGATATACTCAACAATTGCTATGGATGATCAATTTAATCTTACAATATCTGCTCCAAAACGCTGGGATCAATTTTTACAAACATCTGAAAGCTTTGTTGAGGACAAGAATTTTTTAAAGGTCTTAATTAACTTTATGCAAGATGAGATGCGTTTTTGTAAACAAAATCAACAAGCTTACGGTCCTTTTGCGGCAATGGTGGCCATTCCACAAGAGGTTGTTTTTTTAGATGGTTCAAAAAAAATAATGGGTGATGACTATTTTAAGCAGAAAGAAAGAGCAGGCATAAAAGAAGTGTTGTCTTGGCGGCCAATCAGTATTGGCTGCAATCAGGTGGTTGCAACTGGACAAGCTATTTTGCATGGTGAAGTGGTAGCTGCCGTTAGAGCAGGTCAGTACTTTAAGGATAATGGTTTTCTTGAGCCGTATGATTTTTCAAAAAATCATTGTTTATTGGCCACAACCAGTGCCCCTTGTGAGATGTGTTTGAATGTTATTAAATGGCTAAAGCCAAAAAAAATAATTGCTGGGGGATCTCGTTTGGATACCTATGAACATACCTGTTTTAATGAAGGGCTTACAGATGAAGGTTTGACTATTTTAAAGGCGAGTCAAAATTATCCTGAGCAAGAATCCTGGGTAGAAGAGCTCGATACTTGGGGTATTAAAGTGAGCGCAGGTGTTATGCGTAGTCAGGTGATTGAAGAAATTTTAAAGCCCTACGATGGGGTTATTTATCAGCCAGAATAATGATCAAGTACATCAAACAGTTTGCCGTAGCGGATGCCTCTATCGTAAACTTGAATATGGTCTGTTTTAAAAAAGTGCATTAGGCATTCAATGATGATGAGTCCTGGTAAGATAACATCGGCTCTTTTTGGATCTATGCCAGGGAGTTGTTTGATTTGGTCAATAGCTAAAGGCAATATCTGTTTAATGCTATCAGCAATATTTTTTTTGGATAGTTTAAAACCATTCACGTGATCTGAAGCATAGGTTTTGAGTTGAAGCAGCATGGAAGCGCTCTGAGTAAAGGAACCCGCCGTACCATAGAAGTTTGTGTTGGCGGGGGGTTGAATTGTACAGGCAGTTAGTTGTTTTAGGATGTGTTGACGCGCTAAATCAAGTCCCTCAAGTGAAGGGCTAGGTTTAAAAAACATATCCAATAATTTTACTGTACCAAATTTTATGCTTTGACTTTCTTTTAGATGGTTTTGGTGTCCTAAAGCAATTTCTGTTGAGCCACCGCCAATATCAAATAAAATATTTTTACTGGCCAAAGGGTAGCAATCTTTGAGTGATAAATAGCTTAAGCGTGCTTCTTCTTGTCCAGAAATGATCTCTATGGAACCAGAAGAAAAAACTTTTTCCAATATTGAGACAACTTCTTTCTGGTTTTTTGCTTCTCGGATGGCACTGCTGGCAGTAATAAAAATATGGTAAGGCAGGTGATGATCATCTAAAATTGTTTTACAGGTTTGAAGGTCGTTGTAGGCACGCTCAATGGCCTGTTTTTTGATAGTTTTACTTTGGGCAAAGCCTTCCCCCAAACGAGGCATAAAATAATGATCAAACAAAAACTTTAATTGTTTATTTTGATAGTGTGCACCTAACATTAACAGTGAGTTGGTGCCTATATCAATGGTAGCGACAATAGATTCGTTAAGGGTCTGTTTTTTATGCATGATATGGATGGTATTACAATCAACCTTCTTAAGTTATGTCAATGGCGAGATATCTGGATAAAAAATAGTAAAAAATAAAAATTATGTTAATCCTTTAAGGATGAAAAAAAATAGTTTTTTGCAATACTTAAGTTTTATTGGTCCAGGTATTGTTTTAGCGGCAACCGGTATTGGTTCAGGAGATATGATTGCAACTGCTGTTGGTGGAGCAAATTTTGGGACCGGTATTTTATGGAGTGTAGGCTTGGGCGTTACTCTAAAATTTGCATTGAATGAATCCATGGCAAGATTTCAGTTGGCCACTGGAGAAACCATTTTAGAAGCCTGGATGAAGTACCTTCATCGTTCAGTGGGGATTGTTTTTTTAATTTATTTATTGTTGTGGAGTTTTATTGTTGCAGCAGCAACTGTATCTGCCACCGGCCTTGCTGCGCATACACTTTTTCCTAGTTTAAGCGTTGCTCAATGGGCAGTGATACATAGTGTAGTTGCCTATGTTTTGGTTAAGTTAGGGAGTTATCATTTTCTTGAGCAACTTATGAAAATTTTGGTTGCCGGGATGTTTATCCTTATTGTCTATTGTGCTTGGAGTTTAGGCGTGTCCTGGAATACATTGCAAGGCTTCATACCATCAATTAATGCAAAGCATATGATCTCCGTATTCAGTATTGTTGGAGCTGTAGGTGGGAGTGTGACATTGTTAAGTTATAGCTATTGGATGCAAGAAAGAAAGTGGGAGGGCTTAAGTTATTTAAAAGCAGTACGTTTGGATTTGTTTGTCGCTTATGCATTGACCGGATGTTTTTGTGCAGCGGTTGTTATGATTGCGAGTAGAGTAGAGAGTAGTGCCTTACAAAATGGAAATATTGTGATTGCACTGGCAGAGCAAATTGAATTGGCTAGCAATCAGCTTGGAAAAAAATTATTTATTTGGGGATTTTGGGCAGCCGTTTTTTCTTCAGTTTTAGGTGTATGGCAAGGGGTGCCATATATTTTTCAAAACTTCATGCAATGCCAAAGGCAGAACAAACATGCAAAAAATTCCAATCGTATCTTAAGCTTTGTTCATCAGCATGCTTACCATCTGTTTCTTTGTTATTTGGCTTTCCCACCGTTACTGTTGTTGCTGTTCAATAAACCAATTTGGGTGGTTATTGTTTATACTTTGGTTGGGGCTTTATTTATGCCATTTTTAGCTTTGAGTTTGTTTTTGCTCAACAACAGAAAAAAATTAATGCATACAGCGCGGAACCAATTTTTCAGTAACTTTGCTCTGATATTTTGCCTGCTGATGTTTATTGCTATGGCAATCTATAAAATTTCTAAATTAAAGTTCTAGAGCTAAGTGTAAGCAACGATCAATACTGCTAGTTATTAGGACTCCATTTAGGCATGCTGTGATGCCAGGAAGACTTTTTAGAAATTTGCTTTAGGTTGCTACCGTCTGGCCGCATGGTCCAAATTTGATACGTTCCAGAACGATTAGAGGCAAAGGCAATCAAATGACCACCCGGGGACCAGGTAGGGTCAATATTATCTCTGGCGTCATAGGTTCGGCGAATGGGTAAAGTTCCATTTTCAACATCAAAAACAAAAATGTCATACTCACCATCCGTGTCCATACCGGCAAAGGCAATATACTTACTATCTGGAGACCATGCCGGAGAGGTGTTATCTTTTCCTTTAAAGGTCAGTTGTTTTGCTGTTCCACCATTTCTGGGCATGACAAAAATTTGTACACTGCCATTGCGATTAGAAATAAAGGCAATTTTTTTACCGTCTGGTGAAAAGCTGGGACTGACGTCATTGGCCCAGTGAGTGGTGAGACGATGGGCAATGCGTCCATTTAAACTTAAGAGATAAAGCTCTGGATTCCCATCTTTGGTTAAGGTCGTTGCCAAGAACTGACCCCACGGGTCAATGTCTAAGCCAATCATCATCCCTTTTTTAGGTGCAACCATGGGAGTATGACGTTTGGTGTTTAGATCATAAGCATAAACTCTGGGTGTTTTATTATTTTTAAACGCAGTGTAATACAGTTTATTTCTTTTTTTATCCCATGAAGGGGATAAAACAATTGAGTTATCTCTTGTAATCTGTTGCACATTTTTACCGTCAATATCCATGGTGCATAGCTCTTTATGAACTTTTGCTTTGCAAATAAATGCGAGCTTACTGTTAAAGAAACCGGATTCACCGGTTAAGGTTTCTACTACAGCATCAGCAAATTTATGCGCCATACTGTCAATGGTAGCAATGGAGCCGGCATACTTTTTTTCCAACAATAAACTTTTGGACAAAACATCAAAAAGTTTAGCATGCAAAACAAATTTACCATCGCGTCTTTTGCTGTATTGTGTTTTAACTAAAGCCAAGGCATCAAGAACAGCCCAATTGGCAAAGTCTATACTTTGTGAGTCAAACTTTTTTTCAGAATCTTTTTCTAAAAAAGCTTTTTTAGGAATAAAACGAAATACACTCAAAGTCATCAAGTCAGACTTTAGCGTATTGTTAAAGGTGTCTTGAACAGTTAAGCTTTGGTAGCGTCTGCTTGATGTGAATGGCGTATCAATAGCAATGGGATAAGACGCCTTGCTGGCTCGGGTGATATCAATGATCACTTGACCATGAGCATAGCCGGCCAAGCATAAGATTGTTAGTAAGACATAAACGACATATTTTTTTGTTCTCATCATAGATAGACCTTTGTTTTAGAGTTTTAAGCTTAGATTAACGATAAATTCTTGTTCAGACAAGGCTTTAGCAATTCCTTGTGGCGGCTGGGGAAGCGGATTCGACTTCTTAACAGCACGTAAGGCGGCACTGTCAAAGCTAACATTGCCTGAAGATTGTTTAACTTTTGGATTTAAAATATTACCTTGCGAATCAATAAAAAAACTAATGGATGTTTTATAGGTATCGCTTTTATTCAACCAATAAAAATTAGGGTAGATATGATCATCAATTTGTTTTTTGTAGCGGCTAAATTGAGGGTTACCCATCAAGCTTCCTTGGCCGCTGGGGCCTGAGGGGACGCCTTTTTTTTCAGTACTTTGGTCAGAGGCAAAGTTATCAAGCCTTGGCGTGGGTTTGATATCTTCTTCTAAGTCCAAAGCATCAATAGCCGATTGGAGCTTGTTTGCATTACTTTTATCTGATTTGACGGGGTCCTTTTTCTTCAATGTCCGGCTCAGAGGATCGGCTTTTGCAGAGGTTTTTTTCTGAACCTTGGGCTGCTGAATTTCTGGCCCAGGTAGTTTATCTTCTGCTGTTTTAGGTGGAGCCATAACAACTTCAGACCATAAAACATTCATGCCTGCGGATTCTTGCTCAATTTTAAAAGTGTTTTTACTTAGCTTTAATGAAAACACGGTAAAAAATAGGAGACCATGCCCAGCAACAGAGAGCATTAGCATGGAGTGAAAAGAGTCTTTTTTTACTCGTTGGTGATGCATGAATACCGTTAGGATTGCTCCGGTCCGTCTGTGACCATGCCCATTTTATTAATCCCTGCATTTTTGACTAAGGCCATGATCTGTACAACAAAACCATAAGGGATGGTCTTGTCTGCTTGTAGAAAAATTTCTTTATTTTTTTTGTTGGCATAAATGGCTTTAAGTTTGCTTTCTAAACGATCTAAAGCAATGGTCTGCCCTTGAATATGAACTTTTTTATATTTATCAACAATTAAAATAATGTCATTTTCTTTAGCGTTGATGCTTTGCTTGGCTTGTGTTTGTGGAAGCTCCACATCAACTTGCTGTTGAATGAGTGGCGCGGCTACCATAAAGATGATCAATAAAACCAACATCACATCCACTAAAGGAGTAACGTTGATTTCTGCTAAAACAGTGTCGCTATCATTGGAGTTGTTGCTAAATGCCATACTTACTCTTGAATTTTTGCCCGTTTTAAAGCGTTTAAAAAATCTAAACCAAAATGCTGCATGTTACGTTTTACTTGACCTAGTAGGGCATTGCAGTAGTTGTATCCGATGGCTGCCGGAATAGCAGCAAACAAACCTAGGGCAGTCGCAATTAAGGCTTCAGAAATACCCGGTGCCACCACGGCTAAGTTTGTGGCACCTTTAGCGCCAATATTCAAAAATGAATTCATGATTCCCCATACAGTACCAAATAGGCCAATAAAGGGGGCAGCACTGGCAGTTGTAGCTAAAAAGCTTAAACGCTTAGCCAAATCACCAGTTTGTTGTGAAATGGATTTTTCAATGCTGCGCTCTAAACTTTCTTTGATTTGTGCAAAGGGAATGCTTTTCATTCGGTGTTCGCCATAACTTTGTTCGAGTTTTTTATATTCAGTATAACTTTGCATGTAGAGAGCTGCTGTAGCACTGTAAGTCATTTGATGCGCTTTCTTATAGGCTGCATCTAAACTAGGTCCATCCCAAAAGTACTTGGAAAATTCATTGGATTTAGCCAGTGTTTTTATGAGTAAAGATCGTTTATTAAAAATAATCCCCCAAGAAACAATTGAAAAAATAACCAAAACCAACATGACCAGTTTAACCACGGGCCCTGCATTTAAAATGAGGTGGGCAATATTAAATTCCATAGATTAAACAAGTTACCAAACCCAAAGGTACTGTCAAAAAATAAAGAATGTGTCTGTCGTATTTTTGTCTGGCTTAATAGGATGAATCTTAAAATACGCCTGGCACTTTTTAAAAGTCTGTGTAAAATACTCAAGATGTTACCGGGCTACAATCATAATTTAAATGTTGAGGGGGTTGTTTTTCATGTTCAAACAGAAGATAGAGGTGGCGTTAGTGCGTATGTAGAAACGCAAGTTTTTGTTAACGGCGCAATTATTCATGTTGAAAAGCTATCTTACAAGCCAAATGATAAACAGGATGATATTATTCGCCTGATGCAAAATCAACACAAGTCGGTTTTAAAAAAACTGTCTCAAAAGTCAATTTTGGCTATGGAGAGATATATCAAAAAATGATTAGTTTGTTTCAAGTCAGTAAAGCCTATACACCTGGAGAAGATGTTTTAAATGGTCTTAGCCTGGATATTCAAAAAGGTGATTTCATTTGTCTTACCGGTAAAAGTGGTGCAGGAAAAACCACTTTATTAAAAATGATTTTTTGTGAAGACTTTCCAGACAGCGGCCAAGTCATCATTGATGGGCGCAATATTTCTCGAGTCAATAGAAGAGATATCGCCCGGTTGCGTCGGAGTATCGGGGTAGTTTTTCAGGATTATAAGTTGATTGATGAGTATACAGTCTATGATAATATAGCTTTGCGCTTACGTATTCTTGGAGAGAAAAAAAATAGTATTGAGGAAAAGGTTGAAGAAATTTTATCCATGGTTGGCCTAGAACACAGAAGAGATCATTTGCCAACTGCTTTATCCGGAGGCGAACAACAAAGAGTGGCCATTGCAAGGGCATTGGTCAACCATCCAAAAATTCTTTTAGCAGATGAACCAACAGGGAATTTAGATGAACAAAAATCCAAAGACATTATTGAGCTATTAAAGTTTATAAACTTACGTGGGACAACAATTTTGATGGTTACGCATAACCATGCATTAATCAACATGATTCACAAACGTCATATTCATTTAGATCATGGCAAAGTGGGTGAGTCATGAATATTTCTGGCTCATTAAAATACTTTGTTGGTCTAGCATTTAAAAGTTTATGGAAAGATAAACGCGTTCATTTTCAATCTATTTTTTCTTTGTATTTGGTATTGATGTGTATTTTATCTTTACTGTTTTTAAGCCAAAATTTGCAACAGACTATTGCTAACATGTCATCTCAAGTACAAATATCCGTTTACATGAATGAAAAAGCAAGTGGCGATGATATCAAGCAGATGCAAAAAGCACAATGTAGAGATAGTTTCATTGATACTTGTCGCATCATCAGTCAATCTGAAGCTAAAAAAAAATTTTTAGACAGTAATCCAAATCTTAAAGCTACGGTTGAACATTTAGAGGGTAACCCTTTTCCCAGTTCAATTGAAATTTTAATCAAAAAAGACTTCAATGATGAAACTGTACTGAACCGCAAAATTCAGTACTTAAAAACCTTGTCACTGGTAGAAGAGGTGGTTAGTGACCAGGTTTTAGCCAAAAAATGGTTTACCATTTTAAAAATTTTGAGATGGGCTTTGGCTTGGGTATTAATTTTTTCTTTTTTAGTTTTGTTAGGGATCACTTCACATGTTGTGGGTTTATTAACGTATATGAAACAAAAACAAATAGAAATCATGAGTTTAATTGGTGCAACCGATGCAATGGTAGCCATTACTTTTATGACTTGTGCTGTGATGAATAGCCTGATTGCTTTGTTTTTAGCTTTAGCTAGTTTTGCTATTTTGCTTAAGTGGTTACAGACCTACTTACAGAATGCATTGAATATGCCTTGGATTAGTTTAAGTTATTTCAATATATGGATATTATTGTTTATGACAGTGTTTGCATTTTTTATTGGTAGTCTTGGCGGTTACCTAGGAGTCAAAAGGTTTTTAAAATGAGTTGGATAAACAAACTTCAAAGTTTGTTATTGCTGGGCTGCATATTTTTTTTTCAACATCAGCTTTTTGCGCAAGAAAATAAAATTAAGCAAATTAAAGGCAAGATAAAACAAGAACAAAGAAAGTTAGCAGAAGTTAAGAGCAGAGAAAATTCTATTTTAAAACAGCTTAAACGATTTGATTTACGTTTAGAAGAATTGCAAGAAGAGCTTAGGCAGGGAAAAAAGAAACTTAAAAGTATCAATCAAAAAATTGCACATATTAAGAGCGATATTGTTAAAACAGAACAGAAAAAAAAAGCTTTAGATCAACAAGTTTCACAGCAACTCAAAGATACGTATAAATATGGTAAGCCACAAGAGGTGCTAGATGTATTTAATTTTGAGGAAGTTCAATGGGCAAGGCGAAACGAAAGAGTTTATCAACTTTGGTTCAAACATCAATATGCCATTCTTTTGCAAAGTGAGAAGCTTTTAGCCCAATTGGAGCAACAACAAAACAAATTACAACTAGCCAAGGTTAAACAAGATAAAAACTTAAAAGAGTTAGCTGCAAATGAAAAAAAACTAAAGCAGCAAAGAATGGAAAAAGACACTTTGTTGAAACGTGTTTTATCACAAAAAGAATTTTATGAAAAAAACATTGCTGAATTAAAAGTTGCTGAAAAAAAAATGAATCGACTCATGCAGTCTTTGCGGTCAAAAAAAATACCAGACAGTCAGTTTGCCAAGCTTAAGGGCGACTTACCTTGGCCAACATCCGGTAAAGTGTTTCAAAAATATGGAGCCCACTACGATCAAACACTAAAGGTTAAGCTTTATAGAAAAGGTATACGCATACGCGCAAAAAAAGATGCGGAAGTAAGGGCTATTCATGATGGAAGGGTGGTTTATGCAGGATGGTTTGATGGCTATGGAAGAGTTGTTATTTTAGATCATGGAAGCGGATACTTTTCGTTGTATGCACATTTGGGTAAGGTGTTTAAAGATAAAAATCAAACGGTCATTGTTGGCGATATTATCGGTTATGTAGGTGATACGGGTACCGTTTATGGCAATCATTTGTATTTTGAATTAAGGCAAAAAGGCTTAACCATTGATCCACTAAGCTGGTTAGAATAAAGTCTATATGTCCCCAAGAAAAACAGAAAAATGTAGCATCACTGCAATGCAATATGGTAGGATGTCAATGATGTTCACGCATGAAAAAAGATTGTCACGAAGGTTTCAAACTAAAATAGCCGTTTATGCAAAAGACACCAAGGGATTGAACTTTGGAGTCATCCGCGATTTATCCCGATCAGGTGCTTACATTGAAACCAATGATTTAAGAAATGTGGGTATGGATTATAGTTTTATTTTATCCAATGGAGTCATTTCTTCTCCAGTGACAGCAAAAATTGTTAGGGTCAATAATGCTTTATTTGAAGGCGGACAGTCTGGTTTAGCTGTAGATTTTTCTGAGAATTTGAGACCCATGGCCAAACGTTTGCGAGATGATCTTATTTTGTACTTGATGAATGAGAAATATCAACGCATGTGGGCTTGAAGTATAGCACCAAAGCAATAAAACATATTATAAACATGGAGTTTCTTATGCTAGTCATGTGAGACAGCCATGTCGCGAATAGAGTCTTGAAAACTAATTCTATCTGTGGTATAAGTGCCTCACTATATTGGGAATAAATAAAAATAAATTTTTAACTACGATTTAATTGCAGGGGGAAGCGCAATTTTTAGACTTGATCTAAAAAAGAATTTAGAGATACACCGTTCATTTTTTTTACTGGTTTTACTTGTTTTAAGTTTAGGTAATATTGGCCGAGCTAAGGCCAATGCAAATTCAAACTTAAGTTATGCAGAAGCACTTGTTAGGCGCGCACATGATCGCGCTATTCAAGTTAACAATGCAGGCATAAACATCAGATATGATCAACGTTTGAATCATATCTTAACTGAGTTGCGTTCTGTGAGAGCTTCTCTTAGTCACGGACAACAAAAACAGCTTCTGATGTATATGGCCGAAAAACATCGTCGTTTACATATACCCAGAAACACATTTAATTCCAGACAGTTTTTTCAGAGCCGCGCTTTCTATGGTTCAGCATTTGTTCTTGGTTTTTTCTCGATGGAGATGATTCGATTTTTTAACAGCCCTTATACGCGTTTTGAAGATTGCATGCATTTGCTGGAGATTATGCCAGAGCTGACCAAACGTTATATTACCTTTAATATAGGGTTTTACTCTTCTCAAGCCATATACAGTGTAATTGCACGATCTTTAACTCAAAAGCTTATCACTCAGAATAGTAGCTTGTTGTTTAATGCTTTGTCCAAACATGTTCAATTATCTGCAGCGGCTACAAAAATTTGGGGCAAGGCTTTTTTAAGAACCACGGTATCCTATGCCGTGGGTTTAATGCTTAACGCAATGCTTTACAATAGAGAGAATAGACAAAGTGACTACTGGCAACAAATGTTTGAGTACACGGGGAGTGTTTTGGTGGCCAATGCAGCCACAGCACCGTTTTTTCTAAAAGCAAGGCATTATGTCAAGGAAATGAAATATTTGCGTTATGTGAAACCCTTGGCAAGAACTGCTAAAGCCGGTTTTAATGCTGGAAAGCATATAGCCAAGACCAACTTTTTTACTCTTTTTGCTATTGGTATGGTTGAGGTTGTTTTGGTTTGGGATACGATTCCTGCATTTTTTCAAGACCTACGTAACGCTGGAAAAGTTGAAGGAGCATTAGGCTGGGAGATGGCTCGAGCCGATGCATTGCTTAAAAATCGTGAAAAAATGCCAAAGTTTCCAAGGAGAAATCAAGTTGTGTGTCAGCAAAGTTTATCGCAACTTCATTTTTATACTTGCGTACAGCAACGTCTTTTAGCCGATGTAAAACATTATTTATTGCGCAGAAGCCTACAGCAAGAGATTAAAGATTTAAAGCAGCTGCAATATATAGAAAGTGTCTACGACACCAATAATAATTATGCCGAATTTATTGGCAGAATGGGGGACGACTTTAAAGTGATCAACCCGTTTAAAGTGGATCGCGGCTATATTCCTTGGGAGCACTACAAAAAAGATATGCATATTTTAATGGAGCGTTATCAAGAATATCATACGGAATTTAGAAAAAAGTACCAGAATGAACTCAACACCTGGATGCAAGAAGTGAATGCTACGCTTAAAGAAGTGCACAGTATTAACATGAATATGATTAGCATGATTTTTAATGCTGAGCATAGTGAACAAAATGTTGCTCAAGTTTTACAAAGCTATGAGCAGATGGCGCAAGATAAAAGTGATCTCATGTTTGATGAGGTCTATAAAAAATCGTCTTATGGAAGGAACTTTTCTAATGATAGACCTAGAGATCATTCTCTTGGTGCTTTGTTGTCAGGTCGCTTTGGTGAAAAAAAACAAAACTACCACAAAGATCGCACCTTAAGTGGAAAAGATTTTGTTGAAAGACTTTTAGAGGTGGCCAATAATAAACTGTGGCTTAGAGATTTAAATCGGATGCCCAACTTAAAACCTGGCGAGCTGTTTAAAGCTTATGCTTATTTTTTATACGATCAAGAGCAGCAACTTAGAAAAAAATTAGAACAAAACCTACCCGATGATGAATGTGAAAAACTACAGGCCATGCTGGCTCAACTATCTGCCATTAAAGTGGAGTTTGAAGTTTTACTTTCTGGTTGGTTTAATGAAATTGAGCTTCCAGATAATAGAAGTTTTAAGCCTGCCAGCGTTCATTTGGGGCAGCCTGTTGCTGTTTATTCTGGAGGTGTTTTTAATGAAAGCGGTTATCCAGGCTTAGAGGCAATGTTTGCCGATGTAAGAGGAGACAACTATGTTGGAGATATCTTCAGTGAAGCCGAGAGTTACTTTTCTGAACTATCTAAAAAAAGCTGGCCTGGTTTGTTTGAGTATGGCGTGGAAAGCTTAGAAGATTTGACGCACAAGTTTAGTACATTTAGTAATAACCTGTCGTCACGCTCTGTAACGTTACAGATGTATGGTGACATAAGTGATGCTGCAAGAATACAAAAAGCTAGAGTGTTAAAGGCTTTGGCTGCTAGGTCGAGTAATGTATTGTTTGAAAAAGACTATGATTTAGACAAGCAAGAGGTATGGGATCAAGTGGGCTTGCATATTTGGGATTTGTTATGGATTAATCGGAACTCTTTGAATAAAAAGAATCATGCTTCTGTAACAGCTCAACAAGACAGTGTTTATCAAAAGATAACTACCTATGACAATGAAACTTCGCCTTGTAGAATGGTTTGGAGAGGTCAGTATGAAAAATACAAGCACTTTTTCTATGATGAATTTAAAGAGGGGTTAACCTATCTTGGATTTCAGTGTACATGGAAGGGATGCCAGCAAGAAGAAATTTCTAATATAATCAATCCAGAAGAAAGTGTTGCTTGGAAAATATACGATAATTCAGCCATTAGCTTTCAACTGTTTAAAAAGCGTGCGGATCAAAGTTTGGGGATTAGCCCACAATATGATGCACAAGGTAATTTAGCTTTATCTAGCACTGCATTTCAATCGATGTTAGTGCGTTTTAAGGGTATGATGAATAATTTTGAGCAACGTTACTGCATGCAGTAAAAATAGAAGTGTATGCGACATCAACTCCCCACTTTTTTATTTCTTCTTTTTAAAAAATGTGTAAACTAAAGACTATGGCCAATGACACAAAAATAATTCGTTCTGGTGAGCAACCCACTATGCTCATGATACCCAAATGTAAAATAGTTGTAACCGATAAAAATGAAAAAACATCAACCCATGAAATTGATAAAGGTAGGATCGTAATTGGAGGCTCTGAAAGCTGCGACCTACAAATTAAAGATGATACGGTTTCCAGGCAGCATGCTGAAATTATCAAAATGAAAGAAGGTTACCTTATCCGTGACCTTGATTCTACCAATGGTACTTATGTGGGAGGACTCAAGGTTAAAGAGGCTTATTTATCACCGCAATCAATTATAAAGATTGGTAAAAGCAGTATTCAGTTTACCCCTTTGGATGAAGAGCTGGAAATTTATCCGTCCAAAAACGATCATTATGCCGGTCTCATTGGTAAATCTTTGCAAATGCGCAAGATTTTTGGGGTTTTGGACAAAGTATCTCCAACCAATGTCTCTGTGGTGATTACCGGTGAAACGGGTACTGGGAAAGAATTGGTGGCCAAAGCCATTCACGACACCTCTAAGCGCAATAAATCACCTTTCATTGTTTTTGATTGCGGGGCTGTTGCAGAAAACTTGATAGAGTCTGAGCTGTTTGGTCATGAAAAAGGATCATTTACCGGGGCTACGGCCACGCGACAAGGGGCATTTGAGTTGGCAGATGGCGGAACCCTATTTTTGGATGAGTTGGGTGAGCTGTCGGTTGATTTGCAACCTAAGTTGTTAAGAGCCCTTGAGAGCGGAGATATTAAAAGAGTAGGGGCGGACAGAAGTAAAAAAGTCAATGTCAGGGTGGTGGCAGCCACCAACCGCAATTTGAAAGAAGAGGTTAAGAAAGGCAATTTTAGAGAAGACTTGTATTTTCGTTTATCCGTGGTGGAAGTGCACTTGCCGCCATTGCGTAAGCGTAAAGATGACATTAAACTCTTGATTGATCATTTTTTTGAGTTGGCCAAAGCCGATAATCCAGATAAAAAAGTGATTTCCATTGGCCATGATGCCAAACAATTGTTGGAGGGCTATGCCTGGCCAGGCAATATCAGGGAGCTAAAAAACGCCATTGATAGAGCTTACAGCTTCTGTGACGGGCATGAGGTCATGGTTGAGCATTTACCGGATTATATAAGCGGTGGTGGAGCCGCCAGTGCTGACACCAGTACAGGTTTTGCTTTGGGTGGTAGTGGAGTTGATACGGATTTGCCTTTTAAAGAAGCCAAGGAGCGTTGGGTGGAATCTTTTGAAAAAGACTATCTCATTGATTTACTTAAAAAGAATGATCTTAATATTTCTAAAGCCGCCAAACAAGCCGGGATTGATCGAAAATCCGTGCAGCGCTTGCTTAAAAAGTATGATCTGAACGTTAAAGATTTATGAAAAAAGACATTGAACAAGCATGGCTAAGCTTTAAAGATATACCTTTTCCTAAGGCAGCGCTTAAAAGCTTTGATTTAGTCAGTTTGGATAGCTTTATGGCTGGTTTGTTGGAGAAATATATAGATTCTAAGTTTGATCGTGAAGACGTGCTGTTGTTAAAGCAGCTTTCTATGGATTTGGAGTTGAAAATCAATTATCTTAAAAGTGAAAACACACCCCAGCAAGATTTGATAGACTATTTCAGTCAATTAAGAGTCATTGTACAGCAAGTGGAACAACGGTTTTAGCATCGATTGAATGAACAATAAAAAAGGCCATGCATAGGTGCATAGCCTTTGAGTTGGATAAGTTTTTGTGGTTGTTTAACACCCCACTTGAGCACTGTTGGCGTTACAGAAAGTACGTGTGCCACTGTCTGAACCGCTGCTAATGTGTAAATATTGTTTTTGAAACTCCTGTCTGTTACTAAATGAGTTTTGACTGTTTTGAACTTCAGCACCACTGGTGCCAGGGTTCTTATTTTCTAAGACCTGGTTGTTGGTTGCAGAATTTCCAAATTCAGTATCTGTAAACATGGCACTGGCAACATTAAAGTTATCCATGCCCAAATCAAGCTGATTATTTGCTGCATAATAACGCATTTTTTTGGGTTGACCATCGACATAAATGGTGTACTCATCTTCAGGTTCTAAATTAAAGCTGTTACCTGCTTTACTAAATCCCATATCTTTGGGGTTGAATGGGTAAACATGAAAAGTTTGCGCATTATGCAATTGAAATGCAATGTAAGATTGCTCTTGAGAGGCTGAATTACACTTAGCATAAAAATTGGCCGCAGTAATAGTTATGGGCTTTTCATGCGAGTTGTATTTAGATTTCATTTGTAAAGCTATTTTGGTATCTGAAGTATTGTTGTCGTTACTCGCATCGTGAACGTAGGAAGCATTAAGACACATCAATAGTTTTTTTCCGTAAGCTATATTTTTCATTGTGGCAATGCTTTCACCTTTGGCTTCCAATTCAAATTGTAAAGATGCAAGACCTCTGTATTCTCCGGACGGTACATTGCCCATAAATTTCTTCAAAAACAAACGATGTTTCTTTAAACTTCCTGAATTGATACTGCTTTCACCGTCAAGAGGTTTTCCGCCCGGGCTGGTAACATTTAAAGCTTTTTTGGCATAGGTTTTTAACCATTCACCATGAATATTTTCATTTTTTAAATCTTTCACAATACTGAGAACTTCTTTCCCCACTACAGCCAACAAAGCCCCCCAAAATTGACCACCATTTTCTTCTACCCCTTGTTGCTCGTTGCAAGCTAAAGAATCTGCTTGGGTTATTGGGGTTTGGCATTGATCAGTGAAACCTGCAGTTGGGTAAGTTGTTGAACATTTGCCATCGGGTTCAACATAACCGCCAAGGGCTAAACATGTTTCTTCATTGTAGAGTGCCATAGCGTCTTCAGGGTTATCACCATTTTGCAGTTTGTGAATCCCTGAACCGTAGTCCGGTATGGCAGGTGCACAGAATGTTAAGCTTAGCATAGAAATAGCCAACGCCCCATGAGCTATTATTGTTTTAAGTGTTGCTTTCATTTTCATTTTCTCATCCATGCCTAATTATATAACAAGATGCATGCCAAAAGTTTTCTTATCTAAATAGTTGAAATTAAATGTATAAAATACGTATCGTGGCTGTGCAAAATTTAGGCGTCTTTACTTTTTTTGGGACATGAGCGGCTTCAAAACAAAGATAATATCAACATAGGCTTGAACATAGGTTTTCTAATGGGGCAATAGATAAAAGGCTTGCGTGGATTGGATTTATTTCAAGTCCTCTAGCCATTGCTCAATGGAGTGCAGGAGTTGATCTTCTGTGCCATTGTTATGGATGACATGATCAGATTGAGATTCTTTGTAAGCCAGGGGCAATTGCTGTTGAATAATTTTTTCTGCCATTTCCGTGCTGTGTTCATCTCTTGCCATCAATCTCTCTAGCTGAACTTTGGGACTGCATGAGATGCAGCATACATGGTCAAAAGGGTAAATATGCCTGGATTCAAACAACAGGGGAATGACAACAAACAGGTAGGGGCCTTGCGGCTTTTTCTGAAAGCCTTGAATTTTCTGTAAAATGTTGCGGTAAACGCGGGGGTGCAGATGCTGTTCAAGGATATGTTTTTGTGTTTCGTTATTAAAAACAATGCTTCTAAGCTCGCGTTTATCTAAAGTACCAAAGGTATGAAGAATAAAATTTTTTGTTTCTTCAGTGTTATAAAGCGCTTTAACCTCTTCATCAGCATCAATAAGGGGGTGGCCAAGTTGAACTAGATATTTGGAAACCATGCTTTTTCCACAGGCAATTCCGCCAGTCATTCCAATAACTTTCATAGATTGAAAATCATACTACTGTTTGCATATTTTCAGTCAAAGAAAAAGTAAGTGTCCATCGCTTTTGTGTCAAAACAAGTGTTAAGGTATTCAGCATGGATTAAAAAAGACGGATTTTTTTCTAAAATAAATAGATATTGACCAAAACACTGAAAGACTCTAGATTGCTCGGGTATGACATTATCACAGGCAAAAAAAGCGCAAGTAGGGGTTGTGGTTTTTCCTGGAACCAATTGTGACCAGGAAACCTATCATGTGTTTGACACACTTATGGGACTAAACACTCAGTATCACTGGCATGACGAGGCTTTATCTGCAGAGGATTACAATCTTTTGGTTTTGCCTGGTGGTTTTTCCTATGGAGACTATTTACGTTCTGGAGCCATGGCCAAGTTTTCCCCAGCTTTAGAGAATATTCAAGATTTTATTGCCCAAGGGGGGCATGTTTTAGGCATTTGCAATGGTTTTCAAATCCTCTTGGAATTGGGCTTGCTGCCTGGGGCACTCACCCGCAACAAAGAGGCAAAATTTATCAGTGATAAGGTCTATCTTAAGGTTGAAAACAATGACAACCCCTTTTTGAACCAGTATCAACAGCAGCAAGTTATTCAGCTGCCCATTGCCCATGCCGATGGTCGTTATTATGCAGATGAAGAAACTTTAAACACCTTAGAAAATAAAGGCCAAGTGGTCTTAAGATACTGTGATCAAGACGGTCAACTTAATGATACAAGCAATGTCAACGGTTCAAAACATGCCATTGCCGGCTTGATCAGTGAAAATAAACAAGTAATGGGCTTGATGCCGCATCCCGAACGTTGCTGTGAAGCCGTTTTAGGGTGTGATCAAGGTAAAGCATTTTTTAATTCAATTCATAACTTATGGAACAAATCGTAAATCAATTGTTAGCCGGTGATAGACGGGCACTAGCGCGCTTGTTATCGATTGTTGAAGAACAAAATCCCAAAGCCTTTGACGCTTTGGAGTTATTGTGGGGTAAAAGTCAACAAGCTCCTAGCGTTGGGATAACCGGTCCAGCAGGAGCCGGGAAAAGTACTTTGGTGGATGCATCCATCAAACATTTGCGCGATCAAAATAAAAAAGTGGGTGTGGTGGCTGTTGATCCAACCAGTCCATTTACCGGTGGTGCTGTTTTAGGTGATAGAATTCGCATGCAGCGACACAGTGGCGATGAAAATGTGTACATCCGAAGCATGGGCAGTCGTGGTAAAACAGGCGGTATTTCTTTTGCGACCAGGGCTTTTATTCATCTTTTATCTGCTTTTGGTTTAGAAGAGCTTATGGTGGAAACCGTGGGCGCTGGTCAAAGTGAGACTTCAGTTGTTGAAGTGGTGGATACCACGGTGGTGGTCTTGGTCCCAGAAGCTGGAGATGCCATTCAAGCACTTAAAGCAGGAATGCTTGAAATTGCTGATGTTTATGTGGTGAATAAAAAAGACAGAGATGGTGCAGATCAAGTGGTGTTTGATATTGAATCCATGTTATCCATGGGTTCCAATAAAAGTGCATGGCAACCCAAAATCATTCAAACTCAAGCTACAAACGGTGAAGGTGTGGATGAGCTGTGGCAAGCCATCAATGAGCACAGGGCGTTTTTAAAACAAGATCAAAAATCAGAAAAAGAACTGTTACGTAGCCGCAAGCGTGAGCTCAGAGAACTTTTAGAGATGCTGCTGCTGTACAGAACACAAAAAATTTTGGATGAGGACAAGAGCCTTAAAGAAAAGCTAATTCAATCGGATTCACCCAATTTATATACATTGGCAGCAGCGCTGCTTAAAAACATATAAGTATTGATTAGATATTAAAATGCAACACAGTGTTTTGATGTGTTGCATTTAAAATATACATAGGGCTGTAACATTTTTTTTTAATGAAATAAAACTATTAAGGGTTGCATCCAGGAGTTTCATTTCTAGCGTTGTCAATAAAGATCTTGATTAGATCATGCATAGCTTGTCCGCTACCGTTTATAAATTTATAATATGTCTGATTGGGTGTTGAGCCAGTTAAAAAGTATATTTTTTCACCAGCAACGATAACATAAGCATTTGGACCGTCAGCAGAGTATACAGAACTATCTGCTATTGCATAGTTTGCTGAATCCATAGCAGTGATTAAGCTATCCATCATATCTGTATTTAAGGCATAGCTGATAGAGCATTGTTCAGTATTATCGGAATTGTGAATGTCTCCAGTGATGGTAGACTCTACAAGGTTCACTGTAATATTGTTGTGATTTACAAATCCAAGAGGGGTAAATCCACCGCCACTGTAATATTCAAAACTATCAAGTTCTTCAGTATTGATTGTAAAAGTCGACTGATCTGAACACGATGCTAAAAACATAAGACTTAAAAACATAGTTAAGGTTATTTTCATGGTTTTCTCCTTTTCCATCTCAGGGCATTATTTTATGTCTAAAATTATAAAGCGTATTAAAATTTGTTTGTGATTAAAGTGCCCCTTTTGAGAGATTTTTTTAACAAATGTTAAAAAATAGACTTGGATGTTGCGCAAGAGTGGAGTATTACTGATATAATAAAGAAGTAGCCACCATGAAAGAGATCAATTTATTTGCATATATGAACTATCGGAACTTCTTAAGAGATTTCTACCAGCTCAAAAAGCGCAATTCAAAATCGTTTAGCTATAAACTTTTTGCGGAAAAAGCAGGCTTAAACTCACCCAATTACATGAAACTGATTATGGATGGGAAGCGTAACCTTACTTACAAAAATTTAAGAGGTTTTTGTGAAGCCTTAGAGTTTGATGAAAAGCAAGCAGAATTTTTTAAAAATTTGGTCTTGTTCAATCAAGCCAAAACAGAAAAAGATAGAGCTTTTTATCAAAAACAAATGCGAGCTATTCTTGACCTGAAGCAAAAAAGTATATTGCAAAAAGATCAATACAGCGTTTATGCATCGTTTTATACCCTGGTGATTAAAGAAATTTTGTTGCTTAACCTTAAACAACAAAGTCCAAAGGCCATTGCAAAAAAGTTAAATTATGCACTTAGTCCAGAGCAAGTGAAAACAGCGCTTGAAGAACTTGAATCCCTCCATCTGATTAAGAAAAACAGTGATGGGAATTATAGACCTGTTGAGCAAAGCATGCAGACCCCAAACTTGATAAAATCCAGTAGAGTCTATGATTACTATCAACATCTCTTAAAGATTGCATCAGATGCCCTTAAAGAGCAAAGTGATGTGGAGCGTTGTTTTTCAACATTAACGGTAGCCGTTAATAAACAAGATTTACCCAAAGCATTTGAAATGATTCATGAATTTAGAGATCATTTAGATAAAATGTTTGTTAAATCAAAAAACTATAATGCAGTTTATCAGCTTTCAATACAGCTGTTTCGATTGGATAAGAATGATGAGTAAATATAGTATAAAAATGATTGGTACAATACTGGCAATCTTTATGTCTTCTTGTGGAACTGGGACAGGAAACCCCAGTATTGCTACACCAATTAGTAGTTTCAATAATTTACTGAATAACTATCAAATGGATTTAGAGGACCTTGATGGAGTGGATTGCGGTGTTGTGGATGAGTCCAGTAATCAGTCAGAACAAGATTCTGCAAAAGAGTGCTTTTTTACCAATCATTATAACGGTAACGTGTGTCAAGAAACGCTTTATTTTATAGACCTTAATAATGCTGTAGATCAGCGATTTATGGCCTACGTTAAAGGCAAAGCCAATTGTGATGTTCAAGTGAGAATAATCTCGACCGATTCAACTTTTTTTATCGGTGAGGCCGATATGACCTGTAACACTTCAAGTGTAAATTATAACTCTACTTTAGAGCCATACCAAGTCTGTAACCTTTAATTGTCAAGAACTTGACCTTAGGCTTAAAAATAGGGACAATAGAGACATGGTCTTAAATTTCTCTATCATGGAGCTTATCGTTTGACTGGAGTTATGGCAGAGTCCAAAGTCTTGGTGTTGAATCGTTGCTTTTCTCCGATTCACATTACGTCTTTAAAACGTGCAATTTGCATGATTTATATGGATGTTGCCAAAATCGTTGATGAGAATTTTCAGACTTTTGATTTTGAGTCTTGGTCAGAGTTGAGTGTTGCAAAGGATGAATCAGGTTTAGGCTTGGTGGATAAAATAATTAAAGTTCCCAGGGTCATTGTTTTACAAGTCTATGATAAATTACCCCGCAATACAGTTAAATTGAGTCGGCATAATATTTTTGTGCGCGATCAAAACACCTGTCAATATTGTGCAAAAGTATATCCTAAGTCAGAACTTAATTTGGATCATGTTGTCCCAAGAGTTAAAGGTGGGGTGACATCTTGGAAAAACATTGTGTGCAGTTGCATCAAATGTAACCTCAAAAAAGGTGGTCGCACTCCCAGTGAAGCGGGAATGAAGTTGCTCAAACAACCCAAAGCACCCAATTGGAAGGAAAGTTTATTTTTTTCAATGCGTAAAAAAGTTTATGCAGAGTGGAAACCTTTTCTCAATGTGGTAGATTACAGTTATTGGAATACAGAACTAGAACAAACTTAGGCGGAGATGGATACCATGAGTTTAATTAAAGATAACGAAGCAGCCAATCGTTTGGCTAGAGCCATTGCTTCTGACATTGCTTTGTACAATGAAGATAAAATCAAAAAAGGCATTGTTGAAGATAATTTATTTGAAGTGTTGAATGAAGAAATAGAAGAGGGTCGTAAGCATTACCAAAGTAAAGTTGATCCTGAAATTTTGCAAAGCTTTAATTTTTTTGAAAAAGCCTTGGTCGATGTTTTGATTCGTCGTGAAGGTCATTTACAATCTTCCATTTGGTAATTGAGAGTTGTTCAATGTTGACGCACATTAATACGAAATTTCTGTTCATAGGCTTTTTTATGCTGATTTTCTTCAGTGCGTGTGCATCTAAAACAGTGGCCATCAATAATTTAGAAGATGCAAAGAAAATGGATGACTTGCAAACACAAATAAAAATCTTAGAGAACCGTTTAGATCACGTCACAGATCAAATGAATGTTATGCGTGATGCCATGGAAACCATGCAAGTGAAGTCAGAACAGGCAAAATCGGACTATGTACCATTAGATGAGACACAAACCAATGCAACACTGAAAGTAGCGTCAGAAAATTTTTTAGGTGTGGGTCAGTTAAAACCGGTAAAACAAGCTAAATGGACCAATGCCGACTTAAAAAATAAGTACTCAAGAGCAGTAAAAACAAAAGCAGCACCCACAAAAAATAAGATAAAAAAAACCAACAAAGCCTTAAATTTGTACAATTCAGCTTATAAACTTTATCAAGTCGGTGAGTACAAAACAGCAAGAAAAAGTTTTTTAGATTTTTTAAATGACTATCCCAAACATACCTATGCAGATAATGCCTTGTTTTGGTTGGCAGAGTCTTACTACAATGAAAGCAATTGCCCACAAGCATTACTATACTATGAGCGGGTGTTGAGTGAGTATCCACAAGAAAATAAAATTCCAGAGTCATTGTATAAAAAAACAGCCTGTTTGATCAAAACCTCGCAAGAAGATGAAGCAAAGCAGTCTTTATTAAGCTTAATTAAAACTTATCCAGGGCATCCCAGTACACAAAAAGCCAAGAAAAAATTTTTGGCCAAACTTGTTAACTAAACTTGTATAAGTTACGGCTTTAAGAGACAATTGTATAAAGCATGAGAATTATAGTCAAAATGATGTTTGTTTGTCTGATGTTCATGAGTTTTGAATCACAGGCGCAAGCTTTAAACTCTCCCATTCCAAAACAACAACCTTCACAACAAGAAATATCAGATCAGCAAGCTGAAAGTAGTCAGCAGCAAACTACAACAATTCCTAACTATTCAGATATTGAAGTCTTGGGTCCACAAGGAGCGGCGTCCTCACAACGTCCAGGAACTTTACGCAATATTCCCAATCAAACCGGTGAATACATTATTGTGAAAGGCGATACCTTATGGGATATTTGTGATCGATTATTGGATAACCCTTGGTACTGGCCAAAGTTATGGAAACTCAACACCTACATTGAAAACCCACATTTGATTTACCCTGGTGACAAACTTTATTTTGATGAAGGGTCTAACCGTAGTTACCCTGATATGGGTTTTAGCAATAAAGACGAGGGTGGTAGAAGTAATCAGAATGCCTACAATGATCCTTATGCCAACAATGGTTTTTCAGGTAAGACCATTGTATACAACGATGGTTCAAAAATGGTGTTGCGCCCTATTTTTTTCTTGGCAGAAAAAAATTTAAAAATTCAAGGTCATATCAGTCATGCTCTGGCCAATAAAAGAGAGTTAACGGAAAGTGATCTTGTTTACATTAAAATGAAGCAAGGCATAGCTATGCCCAAGAAGGGGGATCGTTTTTACGTGGTGGAACATGTTTCCGAGCTGCATGCGCGGCAAAATACCCACTCAGGGAAATTGTATGGAAAAATTATACGCAAGAACGCGGTTATTGAAGTCAAGTCTGTTGGGGTCAACACTATTGAGGCTGTTATTATCAGCAGTGATTATGCCATTAAGCGTGATTTTGAATTTATTGCCTACCAACCACAAATTATCAGTTTTGATGTTGCAACAAGTAATAAAAATGTAAAAGCAAAAATACTAGGTGTCACCGATAACCAAATTATGATTCGTGATGGCGATTATGTGTTTATTGATATCGGTGAAAAAAGCCAATTAAAACCGGGAACCATTTTGTATGCGGTAAGAAAGGGAGATCCTTTGGTATCAGTAAAAGACAATAAAAACATGCCTGAGTTAACTTATGGCAAGCTGGTTTTGGTTGAAGTCTATAAAAACAGCTCTATGGCTTACGTCACCGATGTTCGAGATGCGCTAGAAGTGGGCGAAATTTTAAAAACTTTTGTAGAGTAATCTATTTTTTGCATTAATCAATATAGAGCTTATTTATAAAGTGATCTAAGTTTTCTATGGCTAGCAAATATAAATCATCAAAGTTATCAACCAAGGTTAAATTTTTTTCTAAAACTTTAACTTGGCCAGAGAATATCTCCTGATTAAAAAAATCAATTTGTCTGCTTATGCTTAATACATTTTGATTTGAAGTGCTTTGCATATGTTCTAGCTGCTTTTTAGATTGAATATTTTTATAGTTAGGTCCAGTGAGTCTAACGGCATTGAGTATAACATAATAAGTGTCTAATTCAGTGTCTCTGAGCATCGATAGACTAAAAAGAAAATTTTGTTGGTTTATGTTTATATATTTATAGGGATAAGTGTGCTGATATGGCGCTCCCAATGCTTCAATCTGCATTCTTCTTTCTTGTTGACGATTTCTAAAAAAAAGTTCGCCGTTGCCTAGAGATTCATTAATTTGATGTTGCAAAGGTAAAGTAGATAGTTTTTGGGTAGAGGGCATACGAAGATGAAAAGGCGGGGTAAAATCAATGATATAGTCTTTTCCATCAAAGTTGACTTGAACAAAGCTGTGATTTGACCATAGATTCAGTTCATCTTTTCCTGCAACCAGATTAATGTGAATGGTATGATTGTTAGAGTGATCTGATAAAAAATCAGTTAAATGGTTTTTTATATATACAGCTTGTCCATAACACTCATATCCATCTAAAACGTCTGAAAAATCATCATAAACTGTAAAGTAATTGCCACGATAATTGTTATGAATAGAAATGTCTTGAGTATTTAAAGCAAAACCATATTTTTCGGGCTTAATATTAGATCGAAGCTCTGTTATGGCATCAATTAAAAGTTTAGGCCACTGCTGTAAACTCTGAGCATAGGTGTTTTTCAAGGATATAAAAAAGATTAGTATCAAAAAATAACGCATAGCATTGTATTAATTGTTTTGCTAAGGGGCGTCAAGTTAAGATTTCTGATCCTGAACTTGACCAATAAATACATAAAGCATAGTTATCGGATGTGCAGCATGTATATTGGTTAGCGTATTCATTATTGCCAGGTTTGTCCTTGTTGAAAAAGCATCAGCTTTTACAGCAGTGTCAGAATTTTGCTGGTTTAGTGGAGCATTTAAAAAGCAAACAGCATCCAAATCCGCAAATAGAAAAAATAATAAACGACTTACCCGACTTACCTATAGAGCAAGCCAAGCTTGAAATGGAAAAACTTCAGCGGCATGGGGCATGGATGATGAGTGTTGAAGATGATGTTTACCCTCTGAGTTTAAAACAAATTGCAGATCCACCCTTGGTCTTATTTGGTCAAGGTGTTTTACCCCAATCGTATCAACATTACTTTGCAGTGGTGGGCACCCGGCGCCCATCGAGTTATGGCCAAAGAGTAGCAAAAAGTTTATGCAGAGATTTAAGCCAACAAGGTTTAGTCTTGGTGAGTGGTTTGGCTTTGGGTATAGACAGCATAGCACATCAAGTTTGTCTTGACCTGAATCAATCTACCATTGCAGTCTTAGGGCACGGTTTAGGAACCTGTTATCCCAAACAAAATGAAGTCATGATGCAGCAGATTTTATCTTCAGGTTGTGTGTTGACCGAGTATCTATATGACCAAAAGCCCAAAAATTATCATTTTCCACAAAGAAATAGAATTGTTGCCGGTTTATCAAAAGGCTTGTTGTTGATTGAAGGGGCAAAAAAAAGTGGTGCCAGTATCACGGCAAGATTGGCCATTGAAAACAATAAAGATGTGTATGCAGTGCCCGGAATGATTGATTCGCCAACGGCGCACACGCCCAATTTGCTTATTTCTCAAGGGGCTAAAGTAGTGTTATCAGCGCAAGATATACTGGAAGACTTTGATCTGCAATTGAATACCAAAGAGACCGACCAACATTTGAGCAATCAAAGCCTGAGTAGCTTACAAAAAGATATCATAAGCTACTTGAGTAAAGAAGAAGGCGTTTTTGATGAAGTCTTACAAACAGAGTTGGATGTAAGTGATCAAGATTTGTTAACAGCCTTGGTTGATTTAGAGCAGCAGGGCTTAATTGAGCGCCAGTTTAACGGCAGTTGGAGTAAAGTTTAAAGGCCATCATAAGCATTTCTCATAATGTCAGTTTGAACTGGTTTTTATGTTCAGAAGATTCTTCTGTTAAAGCGTCAATCGTGTAAGTTCCAGCTTCAAAATTGTTGTTTGTGAGTAACTGTTTTGTATAACTTTCTATATCCTGTAAAGATAGATTTTCTTTGGATAAGTCAAAAGATTCCAGCAATCCTCCTTGTGCAGAGTAAACCTTGATGTTTTCATAATAGGCGGCAGGTATTCTCATTCCTAAGTTTTTAGCCCACTGGAGCAAAGTTGTATTTTTCCCTTCAGCAGTGCCAAGTGTGCTTTGCCAAACCCAATTGGTATTACATGCCTCATCGTGGGCATTTTCACTGAGAATTTGAATGGATTCAATATCTTTTTCAGACAAAGTCGTGTTACCTGTTGATACATTCAGTATAAATTGATGCAATAGAGATAATGTCAGACTCCAATCATGCCCGGAACCCACCCATAAAAGAATGTTTTTTTCAGGATTGTTGAGCATCAATTGAGATAGTTTTTTTTGCATAAAAACTTCTCTAAAATGGTTAGTGATAAAGTTTCCAGCATAAAAGTACTTGTTTCGGTGCTTTTTATCAAACTCTTCATCGTAGTTGTAAGCTTCTGAAGTAAATAAAAGATCTGGACTAAGCCACTCAAAAGATTGACGAAATGGAGACGTTTCCTGCATCCAAAACTGGCTATTGTTCAAATTGTATTTTTTCCCATTTGAGGCAATAAATTTATCAAAATAAACATGCGCAATTTTTTCAATCAAAGCAATCAGCGGTTCGCTGTATTTCTCTCTTATTTCAAGGGTATCACCTTTCAATTGGATGTTAGAAAGCATTTGATTTAAATTTTTAAAATCAGCGTCTTTATCCTCCTCAATGTGGATAAAATCATCTAAAACCAAAGGCAAAGAATCTTTCGAAAAACTTGAAGATACTTGAGTGTAGATAGGAGTAATAGACTGTGGGTACGCTCCTTTTAAAATATAGTGCGCATGCTGTAGAAAATTTTTTATATCTTCTATGAAAGCTTCGTAACCATGGAGCGCACTGAGTTCAAAATATTGGTTGAGCATTAGGTTGCTATCGTAAGCAAGAACAAAGAGCAGAGCGTAGTTACGCAGAACTTCATCATCAATTTGCACAAAGAACTCAGATTGTTCTTCTTTATTGACCAGTTCCTTGGCAAAAATAGTATTAGACATTCCACTGTTGATATGAGTTTTAAAAATTTCTTCCATTTCAAGATGAGCGTTGTAGCATCCAACACCTTCAATGTCTCCGATATGCGCGTGTTCTGTGCCCCAGATAACAATGTTTCTTGCTTCAGCAGAAATATTGAACAGTAGGGAAAAAGATAGGATGAAAGATAAAATAAATTTTGACTTAAAATGCATAGCGTCATTTACCTTTTTCTGTGGTTTTTTGTCAAGCAAGAATTTAAATAATTTTTGTTGTACAGTTTTATATAGTTGTATTGAAAAAAATTAAGCGATAAGTGCATTAATCAATTACCAGGAGATATACAGTTTATGCAGAAAAAAATTAATGTTGTCGGTGCGGGTATGGCAGGCAGTGAAGCCGCTTTGTTACTGGCTAAAAAAGAGTTAAACGTAACTTTATGGGAGATGCGGCCCAAGGTTAAAACACCAGCGCATGAAACCGATAAATTTGCTGAAGTGGTCTGCAGCAATTCTTTGGGCGCGGATAATGAGTTTAGCGCCGGTAAAATCTTAAAAGATGAAATGCGCGCTTTTGGCTCCATTGTTTTAGAGGCTGCATTGCACTCGAGCGTGCCAGCCGGTAAAGCCTTGGCTGTGGATAGAGAGAAGTTTGCCCATTACATTACCCAAACCATCACAGAGCATCCAAACATTGAAGTTAAACGAGAAGAATTAAAAACAATCAATCCTGATGAGATCTATATCTTGTCCACTGGGCCATTAACATCAGATGCTCTAGCAGAATCCTTAAAACACTATTTAAACAGAGATTCACTGTATTTTTATGACTCTATTTCTCCAATTATTGAAGCCGATTCTATTGATTTAGATCAGTGTTATTTTGCCAGTCGCTATGAAGAAGATAAGGATGACTATTTAAATTGCCCTCTAAGCCAAGAGCAGTATGAAACCTTGATTGCAGACATTAAGGCTGCAGAAAAAGTGGAAGCGCATAACTTTGAAGAATTAAAGTGTTTTGAGTCGTGTATGCCCATTGAAGTGATTGTGGATAGAGGTGATCAGACTCTGGCTTTTGGCCCAATGAAGCCCGTAGGCTTGCCTGACCCCAAAACCGGAAAAATACCGTATGCCGTTTTACAATTGCGCAGAGAAAATGACCCAACCACCATGTACAACATGGTAGGCTTTCAAACTCGTATGAAATGGGGTGAGCAGAAACGTATTTTTAAAAAAATACCTGGATTGCAAGACGCCGAGTTTGTGAGAATGGGCTCTTTGCATCGCAATACTTACATTGATTCTCCAAACTTGCTCAATGATAGGCTGCAACTTAAAAGTCATGAGAACATTTATTTTGCCGGTCAAATTACCGGTGTTGAAGGCTATGTTGAGTCAGCCGCCATGGGACAATGGGCAGCTTTGACGGTTGCTTCACGTTTGACAAACCAAGACTTAACTGTTCCTCCCAAAGAAACCGCCATGGGAGCTTTGATTGCATATATAACTGAGGGGCCTTTACATGGTGACTTTGCGCCCATCAACACCAACTTTGGTTTGTTCCCACCTCTAGAGCTCAAAAAAAAGCTAAGAAAAAAAGACCGAAGAATTGCGCATTACAAGCGAGCCAAAGAACACTTTGAAGAATGGTCCCAAAAAGTAGCCGGTACCTTTTAGTATCTAAAAAAAATGATCCATGTTCATGCCTCAGAACTTGCCATACCCAAAGATGTAATTGATTTTTTGTAAATCAGAGCCAAGCAAACAGTGCCTTTTAAATAGTTTATGTTACACTTGTTTGGTGGATTGTTTAGATCAGTTTTCTAATTATATTTTGTACGAAAGAAAACTGTCCGAACATACGCATAGGGCATACAGCAAAGACATAAAATCATTTTTTATGTATGTTTTGGCGCAAGATACACTTAGTTCTATTGATCTTATTGTACTCAGAAAAGTGAATAAAAAACATTTACAAAACTACCTGGGTAAAATGCATCGAAGTCACAGCGGTAAATCAAGGGCGCGGATTTTATCCAGCTTAAAAACATTTTTTAAATATGCTCATGCAAGAGGCTGGATACAGGAAAAGTTTTATGAGTCTGTAGAGGGGCCAAAAGTTAAGAAAAAAATCCCCGTTGTATTAAGTGAAGAAAAAGTCTTAGAACTTCTTCAGCAGGCTAAGTTTAAAGAAAAAACTCAAACGCGAGACAAAGCTATTTTAGAGCTGCTGTATGGCTCGGGTTTGCGAGTGTCGGAGCTGGTGGCATTAAATTGGCTTGATCTTGACTTAGCGCTTGCGGAAGTTAAGGTTTTAGGCAAAGGCAAGAAGCAGCGCATGATTCCTTTATCGCAACCGGCTCGAAAATATTTATCAGACTTGCAAAAAAAACCAGAAGAACAGCTTGATAAGCCGGGTCAGGCAGTTTTTAAAAATTTACGAGGACAGCGGCTGACGGTGCGAGGGGTGTTTTATATTCTTAACCAATTGGCCTTAACGTGTTTGAGTCAAAGTCATATGAGTCCACATGTTTTAAGGCACAGCATTGCCACGCATTTGCTCAACAGAGGAACCGATTTAAGGTTAATCCAAGAGCTTTTAGGACATGAAAATCTTCAGACCACTGAAATTTACACCCAAACAAGTTTAGAGCATCTGCAAAATGTCTATAAAAAATTTCACCCCAAAAGCGGTTGAAAATAAGCTATTTTTCTTGGATGATGTAGAATTAACACAATGCTAGTTGGAATTGATTTAGGAACCACCAATACCAGTGTTTCGTATGTAGATAAAAAAGGTAAATTGAAGGTATTACAGCTTGGAGAGCAGAAAAAAACACTGCCCAGTGTTGTGTCTATTGTTGAGGGTGAAACCTATGTTGGTGAGAGTGCACAAAGACAGGCCCTGGTAAACCCTGGGCGTACCATTTTTGACGTTAAGCGCATGTTAGGTCGCAAGTTTACTGATATTGAGGTTCAAAACTCCTTATTAAAGTATCCTTACCGTCTTATTAAAGGTAATCGTAATCAGGTCAGGATTTTAATTGATAATCAAACCTACAGTGTTGAACAGGTTGTCAGTTTCATCTTAAAAAAAATCAAACATCGATTTAAAGAGCAGCTTGGCCAAGAAATCACAAACTCAGTGCTGACCGTACCGGCATATTTTAATAATATTCAGCGTAAAGCCATGTTGGATGCAGCTGAGCTAGCTAACTTAAAAGTAGAACGTTTGATTTCTGAGCCCACATCCGCGGCTATGGCCTATGGCTATTATCAGGAAGATAAGAAGAAAAATATTGCGGTGTATGATTTGGGGGGTGGAACCTTTGATATCAGTTTGCTTGAATTAGAAAATAATATTTTTAAAGTTTTAAGCAGTTACGGAGATACGTTTTTAGGCGGAAGCGATATAGACTATCATCTGTTTGAGCATTTATGTCAGGATATTTGGGAACAACACAAAGTTTATATCAAAGACAGTCCCGTTTTAACTTACAAGGTGCGCAGTGCCAGCGAAAACATTAAAAAAGAGTTGTCGGTGCATCGTAAAGTGTTGGTTGAGCTGCCTTTTTTAAAAGGCCCCAATGGCAAAGTTGTTAGCTATTCTAAAGAAATAAACCGGAAAACCCTTGAGAGTATGAGCCGAGCCATCATTGAAAAAACGCTGATTATTGTTCAGCAAAGCTTGGATAGAGCAGGTTTGAAAAAAACAGATTTAGATGATGTGGTTTTGGTTGGCGGGCAATGCAAAATGCCCATGGTTATGGACAAGGTAGCCAACTTTTTTGGTAGAACCGCAGCAAAAATTATCAATCAAGATGAAATTGTTTCCGCCGGGGCAGCTTTGTTTGGCGATGCTTTAACCCAAAAAAGAAAACATAGTATTGTATTAAAAGATGTACTGCCCCAAAGCATGAGTATTCGCAAAAACATGAGTATGAAACGTTTATTTAAAGCGGGACAAGCCTTACCTTTAAGTAAAACAGTTAAAATAGAGTTGGATGATCATGAGAAAGAACATACATTTTTTATTGATGAAGGTGAGCTTGCAGCAGAAAAACCTCCAGAAAACTTGGCCAGTGTAAAATTGAATACTGGAGGTTTTCAAAGTAAACAGTCTGTTGATATGACTTTTTCCATCAATGAAAGTGGTATTTTAAAAACGGAGCTTGCTTCAAGTAAAGACAATCAAAAAAAGCCACAACAACCTTATATTCAATCGCATGGCTTAAATCCAGATGAAATTAAACAGGTTAAAAACTCTATTGATACCAAGCTTGCTTCAACTCAACATTCTAAAGATTTGGCTGAAAAACAGTTAAAAGAACTTTTACAGAAAGTTCAAGGTATGTATTTAGATCAGAAATCATTGTTTAATATTGATCAACAGCATAAAATTGAAAGAATATTTAAGCTTGGGCCTGCAGTCCTAAATCATGGCGACCACGTAAAAATGCAAAAAATGTTAGAATCCTTGTATGTCTTGCAACAGCAGTTGGTGTAAAAATGATGAGTGATTCAAAACAAAAGGTACGTTTATTTACACCGGGTCCTACGCAAGTTCCAGACCAAGTTAAGCAGGTTATAACGCAATCTTATTTTCATCATCGATCACAGGAATTTGAGCAGTGTTACTTGGATATACAAAGCTTATTTAAAAAACTTTTAGGCGAAAAAACCAATACAGCTATTTTTACCAGTTCTGGCTCTGGAGCAATGGAAGCAACAGCAGCATCTTTTTTTAATGCTGGGGATGATGTTGTGGTGATTCATGGAGGTAAATTTGGTGAGCGTTGGCGTGACATTTGTTTGAATTATGCATTAAATGTCAAAGAGTTTGTTTGTCCTTGGGGCGAAAGTATTAATATTAGTGAAATAATGGACTGGGTAAAAGAGCACCAACCCAAAGCGGTTCTCATGCAGGCTTGTGAAACCTCAACTGGAGTTTTTCACCCAGTGTATGCTCTTGGCAAACTATTAAAAAAACTCGACACTCTGTTGATTGTAGATGCAATTACTGCCTTAGGCATTTATCCTTTTACCTTGGATCGTGATGGAATTGATGTTTTGATTGGGGGGTCACAAAAAGCATTGATGTGTCCACCAGGTTTAGCCAGTGTTACACTCAATGAAAAGGCACGTTTGAGTCTACTTAAATCAAGCCGTTCGTATTACTTTTCTATTCAAAAAGAGTTGAAATCACAAGTCACTGGCGCCAGCGCATACACACCTGCGGTGCCTTTGTTTTTTGGCTTGAGACAGGCACTGAGTATGATTTTAAAAGAGGGCATGGGCATTATTCATGCCAGACACAGCTTTTTACAAAGAGTCACTCGGTCTTACTTTAAAGCACAAGGTTTTGAGCTACTCAATAAAGATCATGATGCAGCCTTGGGACTGACAGCTGTTATGACCAAAGATGATTTTGATGTGCCACTGTTCTTACAACAACTTAAACAAAAATATGGCTTATGGTTGGCCGGAGGCCAAGGTGAATTAAAAGGCAGAGTATTTCGCTTTGCCCATATGGGTTATTGTTATCCTGATGATATGTCTGAAGCCTTAAACGATATTGATGCCTTTTTAAAAACTCAAGATTACTCTAGATCAGCGGCAATAGAGGAAGCAACTGTAGAGTTACAGCGGAGTTCATATGAAAATCCTCATTTGTGATTCTTTGCCGGAACATGTTGTTGCGGCTGTTCGAGCAATGGAGCAGCTTGAATTTATAGAAAAAGACCCAGATCATTTAAAGCAACAAATTATTGAGCAGGCTAATATCGTCATTGTTAGAAGTGCAACACAGCTTGATGCACAATTATTAAAGCAATGTAGGCAACTGCGCTTGATTGTTCGCGCAGGCATGGGCACAGATAACATCGATATTAAAGCTGCAACTCAAAAGGGCATTGCAGTTATGAATACACCTGCCAAAAATGCCAATGCAGCAGCTGAGCTAAGTATAGCTTTGATGTTTGCTTGCGCTAGGCATGTGGCGCAAGCCCACCAAAAAACACAACAAGGCCATTGGGACAGAAAATCTTTCATGGGCTATGAGCTTATGGGAAAGACTTTGGCTATAGTGGGCTTTGGCAATGTGGGTAGAGAAGTGGCCAAAAAAGCTTTGGCCTTTGGGATGAATGTTGTGGCTTATGATCCCTACATATCAAAAGAAAGTATGGATAAAGTTGGAGTTATAAAGCAAAGCTTGGATGAGGCTCTTAAACAAGCAGATGTTGTTTCTTTGCATTTAGCCCTTACAGAAGAAAGTCACTACTTGCTTAATACTGAAAAGTTAATGATGATGAAACCGCATGCTATTTTAATCAATGCTGCCAGAGGCGGTTTGATTGATGAAAAAGCTTTGTGCAAAGTGATGCAAAAAGGACACCTGTATGCTGCTGGCTTGGATGTCTATGAACAAGAGCCTTTGCCAGAAACCTCTCCTTTGCTTCAGTTATCTAATCTTGTTGTTCTTCCACATTTAGGTGCCTCCAGCTATGAAGCTCAAGACAATGTCGGTCTTGCAGTGATTGAACAATTAAAAGTTTATTTAGAAAAAGATTTGGTTGTGAATGGCGTCAATGTGCCGGCCATCCTGCCAGAAAGCTTTTTAAAATTAGGCAAGCTTTTGGAGTTAACAGAAAAAATGGCCTCGATGATGGCTCAAACCATTAAAGAACCCTTACAATCACTCAATGTTGCTTTCTCAGGCAGCTTATCGAATGAAGATCAAATGGCGTTAAAAGCGTCAGCATTGGTGGGAGCTTTGCGTCCTGTGTGTCAAGACTCCATTAACTTTGTTAATGTTGAGCTAGAGGCGCAAAAAAGAGATATTCACAGCTCCACCACAGTTTATGATGCATCCATAGATTATACCCATTGGATCAAAATTGAGTTAACCACTGCACAGAATACCTATTGTGTTGAAGGTGCGCTTTTAGGGCAGAGGCTACTTAAAGTCGTGTCTTGGAATGGCTATGCACTAGAGATTGAACCCAAGGGGCATATGCTCATTATTGAAAACAAGGATCAACCCGGCAACTTAGCCGCCTGGACAACAATGATTGGCCAGGAAAAGATCAATATAGAAGAGTTGTGTTTATCTTCAACCAAAAAAGACAGTGATTTAGCAATATCCATTGTTAGAATGAATCAGGCTTTGAGTAAGCAATGTTTGTCAGAAATATTAGACTTAGCCATGGTACACTCCGTGGAAACTGTTCATGTGCCATAAAGTTTTATATTTTTCTTTTTAAAACAGATTTTCTAGTCTTTTTTTACACGCATGTTAATAGTAAAAAAATGGCAAATGTAGTTGTTGTTGGCGCCCAATGGGGCGACGAAGGAAAAGGTAAAGTTGTTGATATTTTTGCGGAGCAAGCAGACTTGGTGGTGCGTTTTCAAGGAGGAAATAATGCCGGCCATACGCTTGTGGTTGAGGGTAAAAAAGTTGTATTGCATTTGATTCCTTCAGGAATATTACGAGAAAATACAGTGTGCGTCATTGGCAATGGCGTTGTGATTGACTTGGACGTCCTCAAGCAAGAAATTGATCAACTCAATGCTGCGGGTATTCCAATCAGTTCTGATAATCTTAAAATAAGTGAAAATGCTCATATTATCATGCCGTATCACAAGCAGCTGGACCTTGCGGCAGAAAAAAAACGCGGTGATGCTAAAATTGGAACCACGGGAAGAGGGATTGGCCCTTGTTATGTGGATAAAGTGGCTCGAGAAGGTTTGAGGATGGGTGACCTTTTATCTATGAAATGGTTTGAAAGTAAGCTTGATGCCATTGTTAACGGTAAGAATGAACTTTTGACCAAAGTCTATAACGAACCAGCTTTAGATAGTAAAGTAATGCTTGAAAAAATACAGGAGCATTGTCAGTGGGTGACAGATTATATCACCAATACGTCGCATTATATTTATACTGCAAAAAAAGCGGGTAAAAACATTTTATTTGAAGGGGCGCAGGGAACATCACTTGATGTTGATCATGGAACCTATCCTTTTGTGACGTCATCTAATACAATTGCAGGCTCTGCCTGTACGGGATCAGGCGTAGGTCCTAGCCATATTGATAAAGTTGTGGGCATTATGAAGGCCTATACTACAAGAGTGGGGTCTGGACCGTTTCCAACTGAACTGGATGATGAAGATGGCAGGTACTTACAAGAAAACGGCCATGAATTTGGTGCAACCACTGGAAGACCCAGACGATGTGGCTGGCTTGATGCAGTATGTTTGCAGCATGCTGTGAGAGTTAATGGAATAACAGACTTGGTGGTGACTAAACTGGATGTTTTAAATGGTTTAAAAACCATAAAAATTGCAACTTCTTATAAGGTTGATGGACAAGAGCATACGGAATTTATCGCCGATTGGAGAATTTTAGAAAAATGCGACCCAGTTTATGAAAGTTTTGAAGGTTGGGAGGCACTCCCAGAAAACTGTTCATCTAGAAAAGATTTGCCCAAAAATGCACAAGTTTTTTTAGATCGTATTGAAGCCTTAACTGAAGCAAAAATCAGCATGATATCTACAGGTCCAGCAAGAAAAGAAAGAATTATTGAGGCTACAATTTTTTAGTGCGATAAAAAGTGTGAAAAAAATACAGCTTTCCCTTGCGCATTTGCAAGGTTCTATGTATAAGCTGAATTCTGTTTTGGGCCCGTAGCTCAGGGGTAGAGCAATTGCCTTTTAAGCAATGGGTCGTTGGTTCAAATCCAACCGGGCTCACCATAAACAGAATAAGGATAGCAGCTTGTTGATAAGCTGTTTAGGCGCCCCCATCGTCTAGCCCGGTCCAGGACACCGCCCTTTCACGGCGAAAACAGGGGTTCAAATCCCCTTGGGGGTACCACTTTCTTCTTTTAGAACAAGGTACATTTCAAGTTCATCTTTCCATTCAAATAAAGTGCTATTTGGGGATTTGAACTACGCGCCGTTGGCGCTAGTTCATTTTTTATTTGTGTTTGCTACGCAAACATGGCCTTGATAGTAAAAGTGTTGATGCAAAGCCATTTTATATGGCTTTGCACACGGGAGTGAGCAAATTAAAACGACGCTTTTAATTTGTGAGAGGGGCGTGAGCCCCTCTTTAAAAAAGAGCGAAGCGGGATGGGCTTTGAACCCCAAGGGGTTCAACTGTTTTTATTTTACTTGCTGACGCAAGTATGACCTTGGGGGTACCACTTTCTTTTTAATTCTTGATATATTGTATTTTTTTATGTTGATCATGGGCAATTAGCAATAGAGCATATTCAATAAGATCGCTTTGAGGTATCTTTATCAAAAACTATATTTTTGCATCAGACAGGTACTTTAAACTCACAGTAAAACCTTAAAGCAAATTGAATATTAATAGAGCATACAGGATCAATTTTAAGTGAATATGGATTGTGACCCAATTAATACGATTAGTGATTTTTATTTGATCAGGTTGATATTCAATTAAAAAGTAAGATATTTAAAGCATGTCTGATAAAAGGTTATAAGCAATGAACAATAAGCAAGAATTGGATGCAATGTCGCCACAAAGTGCCTTAGAAACTTTATTAGAAGGCAATAAACGTTTTATGAGCGATGTTGGTGACATTAAACATCAAACCATAGATAGGATAGGGATAAACAAGCGTCAGCGGTGTCCTATTGCTGTTATCGTAACATGTATGGATTCGCGTTTGGTTCCTGAACTTATTTTTGACCAAAGTATTGGAGATGTTTTGGTTATTAGAATTGCAGGCGTTGTTATCAATGACGATATTTTGGGAAGTCTTGAGTATGCGTGTCAGTCTGTGGGGATAAAGTACGTTATGGTTCTGGGACATACACAATGTGAAGCGGTTGCCGGGGCATGTCAAGATGTACAAAAGCATGGCGGTTTTATATCAGTATTAAATAAAATAAAACCTGCTGTAGAAGCCACACGAGCAGGAGGAAACCTACCTTTAAGTGAGTGGATAGAAAAAGCCAATCTACAACACATAAAAAATAGTGTGGGTAAAATAAAAAAAGATAATGCTGTACTTAAAAAGCTTGTCGATGATAAGATGATTTTCATCCAAGGTGCTGTTTACAATGTACTTACTGGAAAAGTCAGTTTACTTGAAAGCTAAAAAGTAATGTTAATCGCTAATCAATATTAATAGGCTTAACTTTTTAAGCATTACTGTGAGGTTGCAGTGTCAGAAAAAAATAAAGATTATAGAGTTCAAGGTGGCATCGTTTATGAAGAAGCTTCAACAGAACGTAGAATAGCTAGAATAAATGAAGAAAAAGAATATGTGTCCGTCATTATTAAAAGAAATGACGAAGTTGCCAGGCATCCAGATGATATCTTAGAAAAAGCCATTGAAGAAGGCTCTGAACAGATGAAACGAAGTTTTTTTTCACTGCTTTTGTCTGCAATATCTGCAGGATTAATCTTAGGCTTTGCTGCAATGGCAGTAGCCTTTGCTTATACCGCAACAGCCGAAATGGGTTTTGTATATAGGCGTTTGGCCATGGCTATGGTTTATCCTTTAGGCTTTATTATTTGTATATTTAGTGCTTCTCAGTTGTTTACTGAACATACAGCTTTGGCCGTTTACCCTTACCTTGATAAAAAATGCAGCTTTACCAAACTTGTAAGGTTATGGTCCATTGTGCTTTTTGGAAACCTGATTGGGACAGCTGTAAGCGCCGGTTTGATATCCTTAGCTGACCCAGTGATTCAAAATGAAAGTGGTTATATCTATGTTGCTCAGCACTTGATTAAACATCCATGGATGCAGATCTTTATCAGCGCTGTTTTAGCCGGTTGGTTAATGGCCTTGGGAGGATGGTTGCTTTATGCAAGCTCTTCATCTACCGCACAAATGCTTTGTATTTATATTGTTACCTTCCTCATTGGTATTGGCGGACTCCATCACTGTGTTGCAGGATCAGCAGAGATGTTTGTGGCTTTGTTTATTGATGCCAGTATTGGCTTGTCGGAAATGGGCCGTTTTTTAAGTGCAGCGGTTTTGGGCAATCTTTTAGGCGGCAGCTTTATGGTGGCCAGCTTAAATTATAGCCATATAAGAACCACACAGTAATTTAGAAATACGCCGGAGTTAATTTTTTAGGGTTCTTAATTAACCATTTTTTAAGTATAATAGTAAGAGTATGAGAATTATTTTAAATTACCTATTTGTTTTAGTGCTATGCTTGTTTTCTGCCTGTGTTATAAAACCAAAGCCTGTGAACTTAAGTGAACAAGACATTCAACAAGCAACACAATTGTTTTATAAAGTGTTGGATAAAAAAATTACTGGTGCCAAAGGCAAAGATATTCAAATTGAGATTATTGATGCTAAAAAAGATGCAGAAAATAACGATACCATGCACATAGATTATGCACTTGATTATGTGCTGCCAGAAAAAAAAGATGAGCCTGAAGCCAAGATTCAGTATGCTGCAGTGGCAACCTTAAAAGCATTTTACAAGAAACATAAGTTGCATTTTGAGGTCCTTAAGTCAGAACAAAAAGAATATCAGATGGACTTTGTTAACGGTATCATCATTGATGCCAATCAATAAATTTAGGTCAATCCGTTTAATGAATGTGGCTAGCGCAAGCATGGGCAGAAGACCAAGCCCATTGAAAGTTGTAACCTCCCAATTGACCTGTGACATCAACAACTTCACCAATAAAGTACAATCCTGGACAAAGTTTGGATTGCATGGTTTTAGAAGAAATATCCTTAGTACAGACACCTCCCCGAGTTACTTCTGCTTTATGATACCCTACTGTTTTTAGGGGGGTAAAAGTAAACTGAGTCATTTGTTCAGCAATATCGTGAAGTTGAACAGTTCTTAGTTCAGCAATTTTTTTATTCAATACAGCGTTTTCAATAAAATTTTCAATAAAACGTTGAGGTAAAAGCGGTTTTAACAGTGATTTAAGCTGTTTATGCCCTTGAGTTTGTTTTTGCTCTTGTAATGCTTTTTCAAATAAAACAGTGTTTGAAAATTGAGGTAAAAAATTAAGGCAGACGGGCATTGTATGCTGCCAATATAAACTGGCTTTCAAGGCAGCAGGACCACTTAAACCCTGATGTGTGAATAAAAGATCATCTTCAACAGTGTAGCCATTGGTCTTAATGCTTACGGGTAATGATACACCAGCTAAGAGTGAAAATTTTTTTAAATCATTGTCCTGAGCTTTAAAACCATCCAAGGCGGGTTCTGTTTTTATAATTGTGTGCCCAAACTGTTGGGCTAAGGTGTAGCCAAAATCACTGGCACCCAGCTTATTAAAAGAGAGTCCACCCGTTGCAACAATCAAATGTTTACAGCTGTATTGCTCATCACTAGATAGGCTTATAATATAATTATCTTTAGATTTTGTGATCGATGTAATACTTTGGTTTGTGGCAAGAGTGACCTGATTTTTATCAATACGATTGATGAGCATATTGAGAATATCGTGTGCCGATCGTTTACAAAACAACTGGCCCAGTTTTTTTTCATAAAAAGGGATTTTGGCTTGCTTGACTTCATCAATGAAGTCCTTGGCAGTGTACTGACTTAAAGCTGATTTTACAAAGTGAGGGTTTTGACTGATATAATCTTGGGCAGAAGCATGCATATTGGTGAAGTTACAGCGGCCACCGCCAGAGATAAGGATTTTTCGACCTAAACTAGAATTATGTTCTAATAGCAGGGTTTTTATTTTTTTTTGACCAAGAATACTCGCAGCTTTTAAACCCGCTGCGCCACCACCAATAATGATGCAAGGATATGTATTTGAGGCATCCACTTGGGTCTTTTTAGCAAGCTTGCTGTGAATAAACAATTATAATGTTTAGTTGCTAAGAGCTTTTTGTTAAACTTACTTTGATGAGTGAAAACATAGAAAACTGGTATGTCTATATGATTCAGTGTTCAGACAAGTCTTTGTATACGGGTATCGCTAAAGATGTCGATAAGCGTTTTGAACAACATTTGAATAAAAAAGGAGCCAAATATTTTTATGGTAGAGATCCTATTAAAGTGGTTTATCAAGAAATGTTTTCCAGTCAGGGAGAAGCTTTATCAAGAGAGTATGCAATAAAAAAGCTCAGCTCCAAACAAAAAAAAAGGATGATTGACCGTAAGTCTAACGCAACCAACTGAAACGATAGGGTTGTTTTTTTAAGATAACATTGGATAGCAAACAGGCAATGATTAAACTGTAGAAAAAAGCATGATTGATAAACAAGAGATGTTTTAAAATAAAGCTAAAACTTGCAATCGTAGCTGCATAAATGATTTGCCCCTTGATGTGATCAGGGCTGGTTTTTGGGTCGGATAACATGAAAAACGTAAAAATCATTAAGGCTCCAGATTGAAATTCATGGGCCCAGACTAAAAACTCAAAGCCTAAATAAATCGTTTTAATGGCGGTAAGAAGAAAATAAAACACTAAAAAAGCCAAGCTTGGGAGATTAACTTTTGTTTTCTGAGTAACCACCATGCCCAAGAACATAAACCAAACAATAAGACTGGTGGAGTGTCCCCAAAGTGAATCTGATATCCATATAGGTTTTATGAAAAACAGAGCAAAAACAATTGCAAAATTAGCTGGGTTAAAGATGTGTTGTTTGTGCCAGCGAATAGTAAACTTGGATGTGATGGCAATCAAAGCCAGTAGGGGATAGGCCCATATATAATTGCTTCTGACCAATAAACAAATGGATAAGGAGCTTATAATGGCACTGAGAATTGAGATATGGGGATATTGATGAAGCTTGGCCAAACAATACTGGCAAGTAATGGCTGTCAATAAACATAAAGTTAAGGCAGAGAAAGAAAGTGTTAGGCCTTTAAACGATAAGCCAAGGCCAATAAAGCTACTTAAGAAAATAATTTGATAGATGCGTGCATCTAAGGGTTTAATTTTTTTTCTGAGCACTGTGTTGAGCAAGCTTTTCATTTCCGCGTTTAAAGTTTCCGGTTGCTTTTGCAAGAAGCATTTGTATGCCTTCTTTATTGTTGCAGCTTTGTAACCGAGAAAAAAGTTTTTCAGCGGCTTTAGATTTGAGGTGCATAATCACTTTGTGTTTATAAGAGACTCTTAGTAGTCCTTGTTTACTGTAGTGATAGCTAAACATGAGCTTTATATGTTCTCAATACTTTTTCTGATCTTTAAGGCTTCATGTTTAATTTGATCTTGGTCAAATAAATCATTGTTCATTTGACCGTCTTGTTTTAGACATTGCCCGTTGACTATAACGGTATCCACATTTTCACTGTGTGTAGCGTATACCAAGCGGGAATAAATATTACTATCATCCAGATAAGGAACTTGATTGGCATGATCTTGTGAGAGCAATACCAAGTCAGCACGCTTACCTACCTCAATAGAACCAATCAGATGGTCCATATGCAAGGCTTTAGCACCATCAATGGTGGCCATTCTAAAGACATCTTTAGCCTGAGCTTGCAAGGGGTCATTGACTTTAGGGAGTAGGCTGGCAAACTGAATTTCATTCCATAGGTTTAAGGTGTTATTGGATGCTGTACCATCCGTAGCAATAGAAACTGGAATATTGGTTTTTCGCATTTGACTAATATTATGTTCATAGCCCGATCCAAGTTTTAAGTTGGATTTTGGACAATGCGCAATACCAACATTGTATTCTTTAATCAGTTCAAGGTCTTTTTGATCGGTCCAAACCATATGAGCAGCAACAATTTTTTCTTTTAAAAAGCCAAGTTCAGCTAAGTATTGCGTGGGACTGGCAGCAGACTGTTTAAAGGTATCATTAATGAGTTGTGTTTCATGCTGGGTTTCTGCCACATGAATATGAATATTGGCATTGTGCTCATGCGCTGCTTGGGCAATATTTTCTAGGTGCTCTGGACCAACAGTATAAGGGGCATGGGCAGCATAGCTTGGATGAATATGCGCATGGTCTTTCCATTGAGCAAAAAAGTCTTGATTGAGCTTTAGGGTATAATCCCAGCGTTCATCAGCATCAGTAATATGGGCTGTATTAGGTGTAGGAAAATCAATGCTACCAAAACCAATTAGGCCGCGCATGCCACTTTCTTGAGTCGCTTTTGCAATATCATCAACAAAAAAATACATGTCATTAAAGCAGGTGGTGCCACTGGCAGCCATCTCCCAACAGGCCAGTTTACTGCCCCAGTAAACATAATCATGGGTAAACTTGGCTTCTGCTGGCCATATATGCTGATTGAGCCAGTCATTAAGTGGCAGGTCATCCGCAAGGCCACGTAAAAGTGTCATGGCAATATGGGTGTGGCCATTGATAAGGCCTGGGATCATGATTTTGTCACTGGCATCGATGCATTGATCAGGACTTTCTGAACTTAAGTCTTGACCCATTTTAGATATGACACCATCTTCTATAAGAATATCATGTTTGTTAAAGACATCTTCTTGGTCATTCATCGTTACAATAAGGGCATTTTTAATCAAAGTTTTAGTTTTATTCATGTGCCAGAGACTAGCAAATCAAGCAATAAAGGCAAGACTCGTGTGATAAGCTGACTTAAAAAATAAATTGAGTGTAAATGCAAAAAAAGCCGTGCGGGGGAACACGGCTTTCTTCAAAGGAGGAAAATGAATGATAGCTTTAACTCATGTCTAAAAGTGTTGGCTATAGATATAGTATAGCAATAAAAATTAAAAAAAAAAGATGGAACGTTTTTTATTTTTGGCTTCTAAAATAATGGCAACAAAAGTTTACATGCCTTGAAAAACAAAAGATCCCTCGATTTAGGACCCTAAGAAGAAAGTTCTTTAAAATTCTATTAATATCAATCACTTATATTTTTTTAGGTTATAAGCTTAGTGCGTGCATGCAATGATCAATTGCTTGATAATTTTTTGGTTGTCGCATATTTTTTTTGTAAGTAAACAAGGGCTCATGCGCTTAAATCAAGAAAAATTCAATGAGTATTATCAAGCCTTGCTGGCCAAAGACCATCAATACGAAGGGGCCTTTTTTGCCTGCATCAGCAGTACTGGCATTTTTTGCCGTCCAAGCTGTCATGCCAGAAAACCGAAAAAAGAAAATGTTGAGTTTGTAATGAGTAGTCAAGAAGCGTTAAGAAAAGGCTATCGGCCGTGTAAAGTCTGCTCACCCATGCAGGCTTTAGCGGATAAGCCAGATTGGTTAAATATACTGTTTACAGTGATGGAGACTGAAGAACGCTATCGTTTTTCAGATCAAGATATTAAAGACTTAGGTATAGATCCCAACAGAGTAAGGCGTTGGTTTAAAAAAAATCACAACATGACCTTTCAAGCCTACTTAAGATCTTTAAGAATGGGACAGGCTTTTGGTCATTTGAATCAAGGAGGCAAAGTGATTGATGCAGCTATGGAGTATGGCTATGAATCTTTAAGTGGTTTTACGCATGCCTTTAAACAGCTTACAGGAAAATCACCAAAAAATATTGATGCCAATACGGTTATAGAAAGTTATCAGCTGTTGACACCTTTGGGCCCCATGTTGGCAGCCAGCATTAATGAAAAAATATGTTTGTTGGAGTTCAATGACAGAAGAATGTTGGAAACAGAGTTGATTGCTATTCAAAAACATTTTAAAGCCCCCATCGTTCTTAAAAAAAATAAAGTGATAGAGCAACTGCAAGAAGAATTGAATGAGTACTTTACAGGAAAAAGAAAAAAGTTTTCTGTTGCTTTACACATGGTGGGCAGTGATTTTCAAAAACAGGTTTGGCAAGTGTTGATGACTATCCCTTATGGAGAAGTAAGAAGTTATAAACAACAAGCACAAAGTATGCAGCACCCTAAAGCTTTTAGAGCCGTTGCCAATGCCAATGGGGCCAATAAAATTGCTATCGTTATTCCTTGTCATAGAGTCATTGGCAGCGATGGAAGCTTATGTGGCTACGGTGGTGGACTTGAAAGAAAAAAACAGTTGTTAAAACTGGAAGGTTATAGAGTTTAAAGTTTTAAAACCTTACCTGGATTCATGATGTTGTGCGGATCGAGGGCTTTTTTAATCGATTGCATGGTATCCAGATGCGCTTGAGAATTGGTGATGTTCATGAACTTTACTTTATCCATACCAATACCGTGCTCACCGGATAAGGTGCCGCCCAGCTTGTGCGTGGCTGTAAAAAAATCATTGAGAATCAGTTCTTTTTTAGCATTCCATTCTTGTTCAGGCGTATCCTGTTTTAAAAAATAGGTGTGTAAATTACCGTCGCCAGCATGACCATAAGAAATACAGGCTGTGTTATGCTTTTTAGATACTTCACGTGCGGCTTGTAATAAGTTTTTGATTTTACTTCTGGCTACAACACTATCGGCCTCAACATAGTCTCCTTGTGCAACAATACTATTGCGCACACTTTTTCTAAACAACCATAAATCTTCTCTTTGTTGCTCATTTTGTGCCATGAGCGGCTCATCTGCACAAAGATCAATAATACTCTCATATAGTTTCATGGTTTGTTGTTCTATTTGATCTTCTCCCATGGCATCCAATTCAATCAATAAACTGGCAGCCGCCTGTTCAAAAGGATAGGTGTACTGATAGATCGCTTTCACACAATCCACGGCTTCTTTAGGGATCAGCTCCATGGTAGGGATAGATAAACCTTGTTTGAGTAAAGAGTTAACGGCAATGGCAGCAGCATCCAAACTATCAAAGGCAATCAATAAAGTTTGTCTGTGTTTGGGTAAAGGAATAAGCTTTAAAATGATTTTACTGACAATGCCCAATGTTCCTTCTGAGCCGGTAAACAATTGGGTTAAGTCATAGCCTGTAGAGCATTTCATCCATGGTCCCGCGGTTTGAATCACTTCACCATTGGGGAGCACTACTTCTAAACCCCTAACATATTCACGCGTCACGCCATATTTCACGGCACAAAGGCCACCAGCGTTGGTGGCGATGTTGCCGCCTATAGAGCAATAATCGACACTGGCGGGTACGGGTGGGTAAAATAAGCCTTTGGGTTCAACCGTTTTGCGGATGTCACCGGTAATCATGCCCGGCTCTACAGTAGCCGTGAAATTTTCTTCATCCAGTTCAAGCAAACGGTTCATGTGTTCAAAACAGATAATGATGGATTCATCAATAGGAACACACGCACCATTCAAACCAGAACCAGCCCCTCTGGGAACAATGGGTAACTTTAGCTTGTGCGCAAGCTTGACAATGTTTTGGATATCTTGTGTGCTCTTTGGAAAAACCACCGGACAACTGAATAAAGGCGTGCAAGCACTTTCATCTCTTTGGTAATCCATGCATTTTTCATGATCAGTCATTATTACAATATCGGGATGATCGGTATTGAGTGCATTCAAAAATGCTTGAGTTTTATTTGGGTAGTCCATGTTCAGCTTATATCTATCTTTAAAAAGATATCAACTCCATTGCATATTATAGAATTGGTGGATTATTTTTGCCATGACACATGCTTTTCAATTGCTTTAAAAATAGCATCTACAACTAAGGCCATAGCGGCAGCAGGAATAGCACCTAATAAAATATAATAGGTATTGGCTTGTGAGATGCCTTGAAAAATTGGGTCTCCTAAACCTCCAGCACCAATAAGAGAAGCTAAGGTTGCTGTGCCAATGGTAATAACAGCGGCTATTCTAATCCCAGCAAAAATTTGTGGTAGAGCCAGAGGCATCAAAACATAGCGCAAGAGCTGTTTTTGATTCATGCCCAAGCTTAAGGCAGATTCTTTGGTATGCTTGGGTATGGATGAAATTCCTGTATAGGTGTTGGTAATGATGGGTAAAAGTGAGTATAGGAGTAAAGCAACAATAGAAGGTTTGATTCCAATGCCCAAAACAGGAATTAAAAAGCCAAGAAGGGCTAGGCTTGGAACAGTTTGTAAAACATTGCTGATGAAAAATACAACCCTTTTAAAAATCTTGTTTCTTTGGGCATAAACGCCTAAGGGTACAGCTAAAACAATTGAGCATAAAATGACAAAAAAGCATAGCAATGCATGTTCAAAAGTCTTTTTAAAGAGCAACGCTTGTTGTGATTTTACAAATTTAAAAAAACCGAGATTTTGTGAGCTGTTTTTTTTAAGGCTTGTTTTACTTCTTGTCTTAAAAATATGACTTTGTAAAAATTCTTTGGCAACTACATCGACAGCATAACCATACTCATCAACTTGTTGATTAAGTTTTTGCATGGTGGCATTATCGATTTTATTTTCAAAAGCAGAAAATAGTTTTTGTACGGCGGGGTTGTTTTTTACCAGAGAGTTTTTGGCTAGCCAAGCGGCATGGTAAGGCGGAAAATATTGTTTGTTGTCTTCAAGAATATCCAGCTTAAATTTAATGATTCTAGCATCTGTAGAGAAGGCAGTGATAATGTCAACAAGTTGATTATCAATGGCTTGATACATAAGCCCAGGTTCTAGATTGATTTGCTTGATATTATTAAGGTTTAAGTTGTACCACTGACTTAGACCTTTTAAGCCATCGGGCCGGGTAAAAAAAGCATGGGGTGCGCCCATTTTTATTCTTTGGGTCTCTGATTGTGCTAATAAATTTTTTAACTGTTCGATGTTGGTAATGCTTTTAAACTTTTCATCGCTATTTCTTACAGCAAGGGCATAAGTATTATTAAAGCCTATGGGTTTAGACCAGCTGAGATTATACTGTTGCATAAATTCTTTATGCACAATGTTCCAAATATTTTCTGGATTGGATTCACCGTGAAGTTTTAGGATAGAGATATAACCTGTGCCAGTGTATTCTGGATAAAGATCTATGCTTCCTTGTTTAAGGGCTTCAAACACAATATGTGAACCAGCAAGGTTCAGCTTTCTTTCTACCTCTTCTCCTTGATGCTCCAGATATTGGGCTGCCAACTCGCCAAGAATAAGTTGTTCAGTAAAATTTTTTGAACCAATGATAATTTTAGCTGAAACTGCTTGAGTAAAAAGCAAAAAAAACCCTACGCATAGACTTTTTATTTTAAAATCAATAGTCATAGCGCTGGCTTTCAATAAAAGATTGAACAAGAGGGTTGCCTGTGTTTTCTAAAAATGAACGGGGTGAGCCCTGCTGAATCATAGAACCTTCATTGAGAAAAAAAATATGTTCACTTAACATAAACGCTTCATGGATATCATGCGTAACCATGACTATGGTAGTGCTGTGTTTTTTATGCAAGTCTTTCAGTGTTTCTTGCAAAGAGCGTTTGGTTACAGGGTCTAAGGCTGAGAAAGGCTCATCTAAAAGTAAAACTTTGGGTTGCATGATTAAAGCCCTGGCCAAAGCCACACGTTGCTTTTGCCCGCCGCTGAGTTGGGCTGGCAGTTTATTCCAAACATCGTTAGGGTCTAGATGTAAGTCTTCCAAAATAGATTTGATTTTTTCATCCGTTACCCGATCTAAGCTATTTTGTATTATTCCGGGTAAGGCAATGTTTTTCCATACAGGTAAATGGGGAAATAAACTTTCTTGTTGGATGACATAAGCTACAAATTTTCTTAATTGGGATAGTTGCCAGTTTTTTTTGCCATCAACTGTGATACTTCCAGACTGTATTGGAACCAAAGCGTTGATTGTTTTTAACAAAGTTGTTTTTCCGCAACCACTGGGTCCAATAAGACTTACTAAACGCCCAGCTTGAACAGATAAACTAATATTATTTAGGATCTGTATATGATTAAAACGTACAGAGATGTCTTGTAGCTCTAGCAAATCAGACAGAAGCTATCACAGTTTAGTCAATTATAAAAATAATGGGGCGCTCTATCAACAATGATAGACCTGTGCTATATCTTACTTAAAAAAAAATGATTGGAGTCATAAAAAAATATCGCCGTTATGTAATAGTTGTTGTCATGTTAGCAGCTTGCTCAAAAGGACGTTATTTGCCAGAACCCTATCCTCTAGGGCAGGAATACTTTGCCTATACTCCAAATGCAAGTTGTGATTGTGATTTAATCATTGACCAAGACCAAAACACGGTTGATGCCAGAACCTTTGCACCTGGAACTGAGTTATGTTTCAATGCACAACTTAGTCCCACTAGAGGCCCCATACGATTTGAAAATTTAAAGGGTACACGCACAAAACCAATTATTATTCGTAACTGTATGGGAAGGGTTAATCTTGTTTCCAGTGACCATAGACCTGCGCTGTATGCACAAGGCGAGTATTTTAGGATTACAGGTAAAGGTCAGAATGAAAGTTTTATAGGCTTAGAGTTTCAGGCCAGTCAGGCGGCGCAAGCCATTGCTATAGGAAAATCCAGTTATTTTGAGATAGATCATGTACATATCAGTGCATCACAGTTTGCAGGCATTATGGCTAAAGTCGATCCCAGTTCTGATGATTGTAAATATGGAGACCGTCGTTATGACAGCTTTATCATGAAGCATATTCATATTCATCATAATACAATTGAAAACACCGGCGGTGAAGGGATTTATGTGGGTAATAGTTTTTATGGGGGAACAACTTCGCAATACTGTTTGAGTAACCCAAATTGCGGTAGTTGGATTTGTGGAGGTATTCAGTTTCCTCATGAAGTGATGGATGTTTATATATGGAATAACACTATAAGTGAAACTGCTTGGGATGCCGTGCAAGTGGGAAGTACTATTCATAATTGTTTTATTGATAACAATAGGATCAGTCAGTGGGGGCAAGCCAATGTAAGTGGGCAAAACTATGGTGTTCAAGTGGGACAGGGATCAAGTTGTCAGGTTAGTCAGAATACTTTAACCAACGGTAAAACGGGTTTTCATATATCCGGTTTGGGTAATACTGTTGTTGAGAGCAATCAAGTATTAAATTTTAGTGGCAATGGGATTTTGGTGAATCCCTATGCATCACCCCTATCCAGCGACATCGTTAAGAAAGGTTTTTTAGGAGGGTTTATTCTAAGAGATAATACTTTTACTACAGTTACAAGTTCTTTGCCTATAATCAGAGATGTACGGCGAGAAAACTTAGTGCCACCAGAGGGCAACGCTATTCATGACAATAGTATCAACGCAACAACAGAGAGTTTTCAGTTGTCATCAGAGTATCATTGGGAGCTTTATAACAACCTCATCAATTAGCTTAGGGTCAATTTTTAGTTTAGTTGCGAAACTCCGGCATTTTATCAAAATATGAAAAAACAAAGTTGAGTGCAATCAAACGGTTTAAGTGACATTGTGTTTCTTGAGGAAGGCTAACAAAAAAACTCTGCCACTGGGTAGGAATATTTAAAGGAGATAAAAAGTGTTCATCCAAGGCGCGTTGAATTCTATTATGTCCACCGTTGTAGCCTAAAACTGCCAGTGGCCAATAATTATAGTTATCATACATGTTGCTAAGATAGCGGCAAGCAGCATCTGTTGAGGCATCTATATCTGTTCTTAAGTCTATATCTCGGTATAGAATACCATATTCTTCAGCCGTAGCTTCAGTAAACTGCCATAAGCCGGCAGCATTTTCTCCAGATATGAGGTTTCTTTTTAAATCTGTTTCTGCAATGGGTAAAACCAATAAAGCCTTGGGGATGCCATAGTCAGCAAAATGTTTTTTAAAAACAGGAAAGTAGGTTGATAATGCTGGCAAATATAAATTTTGGTAGGTGATAAAGTTTTTTAATTGATGATTATGATGCTTGATTAAATAATATCCAATAATACGAATAACATCAGCATTAACAAGGTATTGAGTGTCAGCATCAAAAAAAACAGCATCTCTTTGTTGAAGCGTTTGAACAATGTCATCTTTATTGAGATTGAGAAGAAGTTTCACTTCATCAACTGTATGAATGGCATGTTTACAGACACTGGTCCATTCTTTATTGCTGCGGCGTTGTTCAGATAATGAATCAATGGTTTTGATTTGTTCATGAGTTTGTGCAAAACATAGCACATGAAAAAATAATAGATAAAAGATAATAGTTTTACAATACAAGCTGTTTCCCCTTAAAAAAGGACTTAAAATCACATTTATGATCTAAAAGTCAAGGGGTAAAGGCTCAGTCGTTTTGAATAATCCACATTTCAGCGTGCCAATTTAGATAACGTAGAGATTTTTCAACTGTAAAATTGTTATATGTGAACTCAGAAATTTCATCTCTTAGTTGTTTTTTTAAAGAGGTGTCTTGGATACCCAGTAAAACATTATGGATATATTTATTGAGGTCATAAGCACTTTCAAAGTAGACACGATAAATGTAGGGAATGGTTCTAAGGTTAACCACATTTTCATTAAAAAATTGGTATTTAAATTCCGATAACGGTGTGTAATCAAACGGCATGTGATTTTTATATTTTTTATAAAAATGTCTTAAAATATTCCACCAATCTCCAGAGTCTGTATTCATAATAACTATCAAGGAACCATTTTTATTCAGCTTGGATAATAAAGTTTCAAGGAGGGCTCCCCATTGTGATGGAGGAATATAATAGAGCACATGTGATAAAAAAATAAGATCGTAAGATTGTGTAAGGTCATACTCTTCTATTTTTGCATGAATGCACTGAGCATTTTTAAAGTTTCTTTTAAGGTGTTTTAAAAAAGACTCGTCTTTTTCAATAAGGGTAAGTGATTTGCTGTGCTTTTGAAATACTGAACTAAAAACACCGGTACCGGCACCTATATCTAGGACTGAGTTAAAATATTTGCTTTGCAGCCATGCTTCCAAGTATGCAGAGACAATTTTTTTTTCATCTGTTCTGTCATAAAAAGAGTTGATACGTTTGTAATAGCTTTTTTTATCCACTTGGATTCTGATAATATAGCAAGCTAAGAAAATAATATATAAAATTATAAATAATACTAAAAAGTGCCTTATTATTTAAGGCTAAATAAAGTAATAGCGCTGTGAACGATTTTTAAAAAAGTTTGTTTGTTTTTTCTTTTACATTAACTTGACGGCACAAAGGGTACGTTTTAAATAAAATCTTAAGCCTCATAAATCTACTTATGTTGAGATCGTGTTTACGGTAAGGAGAATGCATGAAAAACAATTTATTTAACTTATTGACTTTAAAAGCGTTATTATTGACTTTTGCCTTTTTATGGCCACTGTATGCAGCCAATACCAATTATGCAATGAGCGCCAGGCAATTAAAAAAATATTGTGATGGGGCTCAAAAAAAAGTTGATCAAGCCATAGCAACTATTATCAAGACAGAAAAAAAAGAGTCATCATCTGTAGATAAACGCTCACTAGAAGAAGATTTTAATCTAACAGTTAAAAAATTAGATGATGCTTATGGTTTGTATGCCCATAAAATGGAAATATCTTATTTAATGGAAGCCGTCAGTCCCAATGAAAAAGTAAGAAATGCTGGAGCAGACTGCAAGGAAGCTTTTTTAAATTTCCCCGTTGAAATGTATACCAATGAAAAACTTTATCAAGTGTTGTCTAATTTTTCAGCCAGAACAGAAAAAAGAGAAGAAAAACTTAAGTATGATCAGAAACGCTTGTTGAACTATTTTTTAAACCAGTTTGGTAAAAACGGTTTTGGTTTAGATGCAGATAAACTGAAAAAGTTTAAAGCTTTAAAAGCTCAAGTTAGTGAGTATGAACGTGAGTACAGTAAAAACTATGGAGAGTCTAAAGTTGAGATTGAGCTTAAGCCTGAAGACCTGACTGGAGTATCAGAAAATGATTGGTTGAGATTTAAACAAAAAGACGGAACAGTAAAGGTCACACTAGATAATAATATTTATAAAGCTATTTTAACTTATGCCGATAATGCAGACATACGAGAAAAGTTTTATAGAGCCTACAATACTCGAGCTCCAGAAAATGTAGAGGTTTTAGAAAAACTGATTGCAGTAAAACAAGAGATTGCCAAAGTGTTTGATGCAGAATCTTATGCGCATTTGGTCATGGAGTTAGATGAAAGGTTGGCTGGAACGCCAGAAAATGTAGAGAAAAAATTGACTGCTATCTACAAAAAAATGTTTAAGCCCTATCAAAACTATAGAAAGACTTTAAAAAAAGAAAAATGCAGAGATTTAGATAACTGTAAAAAATCACAGTGGAAAAAATTAGAACTGTATCCCTGGGATATGGCTTATTACAGTAATAAATACAAAGAACGCGTATTTAAAATAGACTCAGAAAAAGTTAAAGAATACTTCCCAACAGAAAAAGTGGTGGAGGGTACCTTTGAGATTTATGCGCAACTGTTCTCCATGCGCTTTGAAGAAATGAAAAAGCCAAAAGTGTGGCATGAAGATGTAAGGGCCTATCATGCTTATGACACTAAAACAGGTGATTTATTGGGGAATATCTATTTAGACTTATACTCAAGAGATAATAAGCCGTACAAACATTATGCAGCCTTTAATATAGACATCAGGCATCAACCACTCAGTGGTGAAAAAATTGTCCCTGATGCAGTGATGGTCACCAATTTCACTCCACCAACAAGAGATAAAAAAGGTAAGACTACTTTACCTTCCTTGAGCACGCATGGTGATGTTGAAACCTATTTCCATGAGTTTGGACATATCATGGATGATTTGTTGTCCAATACCAAGCATTATCATTTAAGTAAAATGACACGTCCATTGGATATCATTGAAGGTTTTTCTCAAATGTTAGAACCCTGGGTATGGGATGCAGAAACCTTGGAAGTGATTTCTGGGCATTACAAAACCGGAGAAAAACTGCCTAAAGCATTTTTAGATAAAATGAAAAAAGGAAAGTACTTTTCTTTGCCAGCTTTTTATGTGAGTCAAATTCATTATGCATTGGTGGATATGGCGTATCACAAAGCAATAGAACCTGTAGACACAACCAAGATATGGAATGAAAAGTTTAAAGAGATATTTAAACGTGAGCCGGTAGATGGTTTGTACCGTCAAGCATCTTTTGGTCATTTGGCCAGCTCAAGTTACAATGCCGGCTACTATGGTTACATTTGGTCAGAAATTTATGCCATGGATATGTTGACCCGCTTTAAAAAAGAGGGGATGCTCAACCCAAAAACCGGGATGGATTATCGTAAGCTTCTTGAAAGTGGGCATGAGAGACCTATAGTAGAGCTTATAGAGGCTTTTTTAAAACGGCCATTTAGTGAAAAGGCATTTTTAAAAAGTTTAAAAAATAAATAAGGAAGTAAAATCTACAGATCTATACCGTAAGCATAAATACAATTGGTTTGCGGTATAGATCTCTAAACGATTAAAATTAACATGAATGTAGAACAAATTTTAGCCATTGTTATTTTTGCATTTGTGTCTTCGATTACACCTGGCCCTAACAATCTTATGGTCTTGGCCAGTGCCACCAATTTTGGTTTTAAAAAAACCATTCCACATATTCTCGGGATCAGTTTAGGTTTTGCCTTTATGCTCATGATGTTAGGCTTGGGTTTAAGCCTTGTTTTTAAAAGCTATCCAATCATAGAAACAATATTAAAAGTTTGCTGCGTACTTTTTTTGTTTTTCTTGGCTTATAAAATTGCAACATCATCAAGTATAGAAAAAGGCAAGCGCTCCAAAACCCCCATTTCATTTATTGAAGCTGCTTTATTTCAATGGGTGAATCCAAAAGCATGGGCTATGGCACTTACAGCGGTATCTTTGTTTTCTCCCAATGCAACATTTAAAGCGGTTATTGTTATGGTTATGGTTTTTACATTTGTTAATATTCCTTGTGTAAGTACTTGGTCTTTTGCTGGAAGTAAGCTTGGCAATTTTTTAAAAGACCCCAAAAAACTAAAATACTTCAACTATATCATGGCAGGACTCTTAGTCGGCTGTTTGGGTTTTTTGTTGTAGGATAAAGATGTACAATAATGATTCATTATAAAAAATTAAACATAAATGATGATCAACAACTCATGGCTTTATTGAAATGGGAAAATGATGTCAGTATATACCATCTTATAACGCCTGTTAAAGACAGAAACCAAAAATTTATTCCCATCAATTTTGACCAGCTTAAAGAGAAGTGTCACTTAGAAAAAGGTAAAAAAAAATATACCTACCTTGTTTATGATCAAGATAAGCCCCTAGGTCAATTTTCTATCCATATAGACCCAGCACATTTGTACAAAAAAATAAATCACAGCAGTTGGTTAGGCTTATGTATTGGAGAAAAAAGCTACTGGGGGAAGGGCGCTGGCCAAAAAGCCATGAAATTCTTTGAGCAAGAGTCTATACAATTGGGCTTAAAAAGAGTGGAATTGGGTGTGTTTGAGTTTAATACTAGGGCAATCCAGTTTTATAAAAAATTGGGTTATCAAGAAATAGGGGCATTAGAAAACTTTACTTATTGGAATGGTCAATATTGGAGTGATATTAGGATGGAAAAGTATTTATGAATGGGTCAATAAAAATAATACCTCTGATGAGCAAATTATGTGTTGGCTAAACTGGGAGATATAAAATACCAATTATGAAAAATGTTACTGTTTACTTATCCGCTTATTCTGAAGATAAAAGCATGATTGATCTTACAGAAAACCTTGCTAGATTGATGGTTGAGCAAGGGTTTTGCTTGATTTTTGGTGGTTCAGGAACCGGTTTGATGAAAGTGCTAGCAGATACTGTATTAAATCATAAGGGTAAAGTAGCAGGTATTTCAATGGAAAGCCTAAAGTACGTTAGTATGTCTAATTTGACAGAGCTGATTATTGCTAAAGATTTAAATGAGAGAAAGCAACTGCTGCAAAAGCATGCCGATGCTTTTATTGCTTTGCCAGGTGGTAATGGAACTTTAGATGAAATTACGCAGGCTATTGAAGAAAAAAAACAAGGCTTTCATGATAAACCCATCGTTTTTTTAAACCATAATGGTTTTTATGATCCTTTGTTGGCACAATACAATAAAATGAAAGACTTGGGGTTTTTACCCAAGAATAAAAATTTAGATGATTTATTTGTTTTTGTAGATACGGATGAACAAGCTATTAAATATATTCGTGATGCATTAAAATAATCTACACTGTACAATAGCTATTCAATATTAAAAGCTAGCTTCTATTTCTTTAGCTCTAGATGTAAAAGCAAAACCTTGGGTGCCTAGAATTCCAATCATGACTGATTCAATGATGGGAGCAGATACTTTTTTCTCTGTTTCCCATTTTACAACAAAGTTGGCACCACTACCTCCTGAAAGATCAGATTCAGGAATAATAAAATCTTTGGATGACATTTTTTGTAAAGAAAAGGGTGTGTCTATGAATTTTTTTAATAATTTCCCATTGGTATCATAATAGTCTACTTGTGAAATAACAATTATATCTTTTTCTGAGATGTTTCTAATACTTAAAATAGCTGAAAGATGAGTCAATTTTTTTAAGTGCGTGTATATAGATGAGTATATGGGGACATAGACTTTTTGACCATGAACGAGTCGTGTTGGAGCTTCATTTAATGGAACAAAATTATCTGACTTAGGAACAAGTGTAGTATCAATTGAAAATTTATCTTCGTTCTGGCAGGCCAATATACTCAATGCTAGAAAAGATATTATTAATAAATGCCTCATGGTTATTTTTTTCCTTCTAATAATTTTAAAACTTAGAATATTTATATCATTCTTGAACTATGGGGAAAAGCTTTGGGTAAACATAACAGTGATTAGACATAATATTCAATTACAATATTTAGAGCATAATTTTTAGATTTTTTAGTTTTTGCTATAATGACTATAAATGCGTAAAGGTAAAAGTTTAATTTTTATCCTAGCTTTGCTGGCTATGGTCATGGGCATTTTTGCGCATACAATAGGAAGGCCATTGTTTGGCGATGAATGTACCGAACTTTTGCAAGCATTGGATAGGCCAGAGGGCTTTTTTATTCTCACTCCAAGTTTTTCCGCCAATTGGGTTGTTTCTAGCATTGAGTCGTTTGTAACCTATATCTACTCTTTTTTTCTTATGAACTTTGGTTTTAAGGATGGTTTATTGGCCATAAGAGTTTTTCATATTGTATTTTTTACACTCAACACAGTGCTTTTGTATGTTATTTTTCGAAGACTTGTTTCTTCTTTTTGGGCTTTTAGTGGTAGTTTTCTTTTTATCTTTTCTAACTATGCATTGTGTTTAATGCAAATCTTAACCCGTAATTCAATCACTCCATTTTGGGTTTTATGCGGTTTATTATTTCTTGAAAAAATTCTCAATAGTAAAGAAAGCTTTAGCAATCAAAGAAAATTTCAAGGTTTAATGTTTTTAATGGCTCTTGCTACCTGTACATTGGGTCTTGTTACGTATTCGGGTTTTCGTGTTTATATAACGGCTTTGTCATTGGCATTTTTTATTAGCTGTGTTTTGTACCATAAAAATAAAATTATAATGGCAGTTCTTTTGCCTTTAGCCACTATAAGCATACTTTATACTATGTTAGCACTTAGTGATACGAGTATTGAAGCATTTTTATATAGAGGCTCCTATGCACTTGTAAAAAAAGAGCATTTTTTACAAGTTTTTTATCAAGTTTTGCTCTTTCCATTTAAGTTTTATCAATTTGGACATTTTGTTGTAGAGCAGGTCCATGTTTTAGTGGGAAAAAGCCCTCTACCATTTTATCTAGCACCTTTCTTTTGTATTGGTTTGTTTTCTAGCTATATCAAGTCATTGTACAACGAAAAACAAGAAAAGTTTTACTCTTTGGTATTTCTTAGAAATTTTTTATTGTTATCTATGTTTTTCTTTTCCTTCCTTGGCCCCAACTTAAAGTATTTTTATGGACTGTGGCCGGTGCTTATCATTTTTTGTGTGATAGGTATGGAAATGGTGGCTAAAATGATGAAGCTAAGTTCATCAAGGCTTAAGCTTGTGATGGGCATCTTGCTATTGGTTTTTAGTGTTGAGCAGGTGTATTTTTTTACTCAACAAAACACAAACAGCGCTAGCGTACATGCTTTTTTAAAACAAGATGCCAACGCTAAAAAACTAATTGACAAAGCAAGCCCTATCATTAAGTTAAGTGAAAAACCTGCGCTGATTTATTCACCCATGGGGAGAGATGTTGCTTTATGGTATGCAAGAAGCACAGCATTACCAGCTGATATTTTAGATCGTTGGGTTTTGTTTACGCAAGAAAAAAAAATTAAAAATTTAGAAAAAGATATATCCTTAAATTTAGAAGGGAATTTATTTACAAAAAATAATCTAGATCAAAGTCAAAAACAGAGTCTTAAAAAAGTATTAAATAATAATCCAAAATTAAAGTGGGTTGAAATTGACCTTTAAAGTTTATATTTAAATTATTAATAGATTTATATTTTTTAGGGCTTTAATTGTATTGAGTTTAGGTGTGCATATATAAACCGTTTTTATAAAATAGAGAAATTAAAATTTGATTGTGTTAGGGTCTTCAATATGACCATGGATAATTTTTACAAGATAGCTTTTCAACATTTGCGTAAAGTGGATGATCCTGCGTCTCTCGATAGAGGTATGAAAATGTTAGAAGGAATATACGAACAAGATCCTAACAACACTAAAGCCTGTTTTGAGTATGCCGGTGGGTGGGATAGTATAGGTCAAGAAGACAAAGCTGCCGTGTACTATCAAAAAGTAAAAATGATGGGGGTTGAAACTTTACCCATGGAGGACCAGCCATGCTTTTATGTTCAATATGGCAGCACTTTAAGAAACCTTAAAAAGTTTGATCAAGCAAATGAAGTTTTCAATGAAGGAATTAAAGTGTTTCCTGATTTCTTAGCCATTAAACTGTTTAGAGCACTTAACTTATATTCTATGGGCATAGAGCAAGAAAAAAATAAAAACTATATTAAAAAGCAATTAACACAAGCCAGACATCACTCTGTCTTAAGGTACCTTCGTTCATTGAAAAAATATTTAGAATTGATTGACTGTTAAAAAATAAATATAGAAGGTCTAAATGATAAAAAATTAAGATGACATGCAGGTATTGGAATAAACGTATAAAAAAATAAAGTTTGTAATAGAAAAATAAACGCTTCACTGAGTATCAGTACAATTAAAAAGTCCCTACCTCTAATAATATAAAGTCCCGAATCAAAATCGAAAGAGAGCAATTTAAAGTTAACAACATATTAATAAAGATTTTTTCTTGATTTATTCTATGTTAGCAGCATTATTAATAATGTAATGATTATAAATTATATAAAAACTTTTAGTGTAGTTTTGTTATATATGGTTTTCATAGATGCCATCTGGCTAAAGTATATTGTAGGTAAAGTTTTTCTTAAACATGCAGAAACAGTTTTTAGACAACATGGTATTGTGCTTTGGTCAGCAGCCATTGTATATATATTAATGACATTGGGTTTGATGATTTTTGTGAGGCCCTGTATCATAAAACATCAGTCTTTACTGTTAACATTTATATATGGGGGCTTGTTTGGTGCCATCGTCTACGGTGTTTTTGATTTTACCAACCACGCAATTTTAAAACAGTGGCCATTAAATCTTATTGTCTTAGATTTAGTCTGGGGAGCTTTTTTACTGGGAAGCAGCAGTCTTGTTTTAAAAAAAATTATAGGCAAATAAGATAAACATGTAACGACTTAAGCATGTGTTATGTTTAAGCAAGCAAGTTTTCACCTTAAGAAATGAGAAACATTGACAATTAAATTGTTTCTTGAGAAACATTATTCTAGTGAATCATTTAAATTCAAATGTTGACTTTGAAATTATTACCCAATTAAGAAAATTAATTAGAGCTGTAGCACTTTTTTCGCAAGAAGTGAAAAGTAAGAGTGGTTTAAATGCTTCCCAGTTAGCCTGTTTGACCGAATTGGCTGACCGAGGTGAGCTTTCTTTCCGCGAGTTGAGTAAGCTTATTCATGTTTCGCCCAGTAGTGTAACAAAAATTATTGATGTTTTAGAACGTAAATTTTTTGTACATAGAAAAAGAGAAGGCAATGATCGTCGAGTTATAAAAGCAGTGATTACTCCGAAGGGTAAACAAGTTGTTGAGGGGTCACCAAAGTCAATGCAAAAAAAAATGTTGCAAGGCTTATCTTCATTGTCCGACGGCATTAAACAGCAGATTAAAGCAGACTTAGAGCAATTAGTTATGCTGATTGATGCTCAAGATCTTTCATCTGCACCAGTATTGGATGCTGCAGAAAGGTTAAATGAAGAGCTTAGCTCTTCAGATGAAAATATGAGGGTAAAAAAGAATATACCCGTCAATGAATAAATCTTTATTAAATACTATGATTAAAAAAATTAGCCCAAACACTACTTTTTCAGAGGAACAAGTAATAGAAATTAGAGACTTTTTATATCAGCATCTGGATCGTTTTGGTGATGATAAGACATCTATATTAGAGTGTATCCATTATGCTCGAGATACCACTTCTAAAGGTGGGTATATTTATGTTTCTATTGAAAATCAAAAAATAAAAGGTGTTTCGATTGTTCTAAAGACAAATATGCAAGGCTTTATCCCTCCCTATATTTTGGTATATATTGCAGTAGATAAAAACTTTAGAGGGCAAGGAATTGGTAAAAAGCTTATTCAATACATTCAAAATGATTTGGGTGAGGCAATTGCGCTTCATGTAGAACAAGATAACCCAGCTTTTCATCTCTATGAAAAGTTAGGTTTTAAGAACAAGTATTTAGAGATGAGGTGGTTTCCAGATGGCTCGTCTTGAAATGTATCGTGATCGTTTGAAGCATAATTATAAGCAACTGCAAAAATTATTTACAAAAAATAAGATCAATTGGGCTGTTACCACCAAAGTGTTGTGTGGTAACAAGATGTTTTTACAAGAAGTTTTAGATCTTCAACCCAAGCAAATTTGCGAATCACGAGTGAGTAATCTTAAAGCTATAAAATCACTAGATCCAGAAATAGAAACAATATACATCAAACCTCCATCTAGAAATGCTATAGCATCAGTTGTAAAGTATGCAGATATAAGTTTGAATACGGAACTTTCAAATATCAAGCTACTTGCCAAAGAAGCCCGTAAACAAAAAAGAGTTCATAAAATTATAATCATGATTGAGATGGGAGATTTGCGTGAAGGTGTTATGGGTAATGATGTTATACAATTTTATGAAAAAACCTTTAAGCTTAAAGGGATAAAAGTTATTGGTATTGGGACAAACTTAAACTGTCTTTTTGGAGTGATGCCATCGCATGATAAATTGGTTCAATTGGGTTTGTATCGGCAAATTATAGAACTTAAATTTAAAAGAAAACTACCCATTATATCAGGAGGCAGCACCGTAACCATTCCTCTTATTTATAGAAAGCAACTTCCACAAAGTGTTAACCATTTTAGAGTGGGTGAAGCCTTGTTTTTTGGTGCTGATCTTTTTGATAAAAAAACTTTGCCTGGCTTTTTCCCCAATGTTTTTCAACTTTTTTCTGAAATTATAGAGTTGTATGAAAAACCAATTGTTCCTCTTGGTGAGCTCGATGAAGATCCCAGAGGTGAAACGCATGAAGTTAATCCTGAAGACTATGGTAAAAAATCCTATCGAGCAATTTTGGATATTGGAACGCTGGATGTTAACCCAGAATATTTAACGCCTGAAGATCCAGACTTGGAAATTGTTAAAGCCAGTTCTGATATGTTGGTAGTAGAACTTAAAAAAGGAAAGCAAAATTACGTTCTGGGTAGTATTGTAAGGTTTGATATAAAGTACATGGGGGTTCTGAGTTTGATGAACTCTCGATATATAGAAAAAAAAGTCATTTGATGATTCTGGGTATGTCCGAAGGTAAGCGAGTTAGTAGTTCGTAATTAAGTTGGCTACTGTAATCTGCAAATGAAGCGATAGATATTTCTTCTTCACCATCTTTTCCAATCAAAGTAACATCATCACCAATACAAACTTCGGGTATCTTTGTGACATCGACAGAAACAACATTCATATTGACAATACCCGTAACAGGAGCACGTTTACCTCGAATAAGCACAATGCCTTGGTTGCTTAAACTTCTTGAAAACCCATTGGCATAACCAACAGGAATAATAGCAAGGTGTTTATCTTCACTGGCTTGGTATGATGTTCCATAGCCTATAAATTGACCTTTAGAGACTTTTTTAAGCGATAAGACTTTGGTTTTCCAACTTAAAACAGGCGAAAGGGGATTGATATCTTTATTTTTTTTAACTGAATAATCAATGCGAGTTTCCTGACTAGGCCAGAGACCGTATTGCAATATTCCAATGCGAACCATATCGTAGCGTGTTTTTGGAAAGCGAATCATGGCTGCTGAGCAAGCTGTATGTTTTGTGATTGATGAGCCAAGTTGAGGCAAGAAAATTTTGGATAATTTATCATACTGTTTAATTTGTGATTTAACGCGTTCAAAATTAGAAATAGACTCTGCACCTGAATAATGTGTACACAAACCTTCTATTCGCACTGAGTTTTGTTGATTTTTGTAAAGTTTAGCTATTATCTCAAGGTCTGATGATTCCAAACCAAAGCGATTCATTCCTGTTTCAATTTCAAGGTGAATTAATGCTTTTTTATTTAGTTTTCTAGCAGCAACTTGAATAAGATTAAAGCTATGAAGATCATGAACAAAAAGCTCAATATTATTTTCTAAAGCCCAGTCTATTTCAGAAGCATCAAGGTTTCCCATAATAATTAAACGGGTTTTATGACGGTCAATGGCTCTGAGAACTTGAAAAGCTTCCTGAGCACTAAAAACGGCCAGTGTATTGATATGATTTTTTTGCGCCATGATAGCTATTTCACTGGCACCATGACCATAAGCATTGCCTTTGATAACTGCACATACATTGGTTTTCATGCCAGCAAGTTTTTTTATAAATTTAATGTTTTGAGCGTAGTGTAAAGAGTCTAGCTCAATATAAGACGTACATATCATGGTGGTTTACTCTTTAACGCTTGTATTGATTCATAGCAACCACCCATAGCTGTTTCAGGAATTTACTGTAAGGCTCAATAACATCATCATTAAAGTTATAGAAGGGACTGTGGAGTTCACTAACCTCACAACCAACTCCTAAACCAAAATAAATACCTGATAATGCTTGTGTGTAGTGGCCAAAATCTTCAGACCATAAATAAGGAAAATCTTTATTGTGAACTTTCAGTTGTGTTGCTGTAGCTGCGGCATCAATTAAAGGGATAAGCTTTGAGTTTATGGTTGTTGCAGGGAAATATTCTTTGCTTTCAATGTCTAAAGTGAGCTTATGCATTTTTGCCAGATATTTTGCATGCTCAATCAGTTGAGATTCTTTCTTTTTTAATATGTTGCTATGTTTACTTCTCAATGTAAAAGCCGCACAGCCATTTCCAGGGCTGATGCCATAGTTTTCATGGCCAAGATTAAAAAAAACAGGTGTGGCTAAGAAAAAGTTGTCATCGAATGCATCGCTGACACTATCGAGAGCTTTATTATACAAATCAAGCAAAGCCGGCATTGGCGAACGAGATAAGTGAGGTTCCCCAGCATGAGACGTTTTACCTGAATATATAAATTTAATTCCTTTTGATGTGCATGCAAAAGTATCTTTTATGCAAACAACAGTTTGTTCCGCTATACCGGGAATATTATGAAAACCAAAAATCATATCGGCTTGCCATTGTTTAAATGCCTCATCTTTGACAATTTCTATAGCACCTTCACCTTGTTCTTCTGCATGTTGAAACAATAAACCTAATTTGCCTATTTTTTTATTTTGTTCTTGCCATGCCTGAGCAAGAGAGGCTACCAGAGTCATGTGGCCGTCGTGCCCACATTTGTGTGAGATGTTTTTATTTTTTGAGCTGTACGTTAGCTCAATAGTTTCCTTTATAGGAAGCGCATCTAGGTCTGCACGAAAAACAATATTAGGCCCTGGCTGTCCTGAATCAAACTCAGCCAAAAATGCTTTGCCATCAGTCAAAGGAATTATTTTAGGAGCATAAGGCTTTAAAAATTCTTTGAGCACAGCTTGTGTTTTTTTTTCTTGGTGAGACAGCTCAGCATGTTGATGCAAGTCATGTCTGAGTTTTATCAGCTTTTCAATGCTCTTCATGGCCGGGTTGATTTTTTTGAAATTGAAAAAAACAAAACTGCTGCGAGCATAATGCCCATAAAGTTAGCATCCAAACCAAACGGTACTGGGAAAGGTGGAGCCAGAGAAAATAGGATGGTTGTTCCACCACCTAAAATCATTGCCAGAGTTGCAGCTGTTGGATCTCTTCGGTTAAAAAATAAAGCGCCAATTAAAGGAATTAATAAACCAGAAACCATAAAACTATATGAATATAGCATGAGAGAAAGGACATTTTCAAAAATTCCAGCCAACAAAAGAGACAGTGCGCCAATGACTAAAGTTGCTATTTGAGAAAAACGCAAAGATTTTTTTTCATCTTTGGGTTTTACAAAGTCACTGACTACGCTACCAGAAGCAGCCATCAAACAACTATCGGCAGTGGATAGAATTGCTGAAAAATAAGCAGCCAAGACCAAGCCCATGAGGCCACTGGGTAGAACCGTTCTGAGTAACAAAGGCATGCCCAGTTCACTATCAATCATACTTCCAGCAGCAAAACCCAATTCTGTAAACATGCCTTGCGCGAGTGCAACGCGAGAATAAATGCCAAGTATAATACCCATAAAAGCCATGACAGGATACTCTAATAGCCCTGCAATATACCAGGCCCTTTTTGCTGTTTTAACATCTTTACATGCGTAAATTCTCTGATACAGGGTCATACCAACAAACCAAATAGGTGTGATAGTAAGGGCCCAGTTAACCAAGGTTTGCCAGCTTACATTGGTGAGGCTGAGGTGATTATTGGGTAGATGAGCGAATACAGCATCAAAGCCACCAATGGCATAGTGACTGACGGGGATGCCAATAAAAATAAGACCGGCCATTAAAATCATCCATTGGGCAGTGTCAGTATAAATGACAGCTTTAATGCCACCAATAGCTGTATAGACAATAGCTAAAGTGCCCATAAAAAATAAGGCCGTATTGATATCTAGGGATGGAAAAGTTGCAGAAGCTAATTTTGCACCGGCCAACAATTGAGAGGAAGTAAAACCAATATAACCTAAGGTGGTGATTAAAGCAGCAATCAAAGCCACTCGATTACCAAAAAAATGTTGGAAGATTTGTGGAAAAGTGTAGAACTTTTTGGTTTCTTCTAATTTTTTTACTTTAGGTATGAGGAAAACAGCTGCAATCCAAGCACCCACCAGGCCTGTAAACAGCATCCATGAACCGGACAAACCCATAGCAAAACCTAAGCCTCCCAAGCCAATTGAGAAGCCTCCACCAACATCGGTGGCAACAACTGAGAGACCTACATGAAAACTACTCATTTTACGACTACCAACATAATAATCATCCAAGCCTTCGTTTTTTCTCATGAAGAAAAAACCAACCCCCAACATGGTTACTAAATAAATAACTAATATAACTAGATCAATGACACCCATCGTTAAACTCCTATGTTTGTTTTACTTGCTTGAAAAAATTTAAATAAACATTAGCTGATTGTGGTCCATAACCCCCAGACGAACAATAGCAAAAAGGTACACTCAATTGCTCAATAAACTCATGTAAGCATGCATCTCTTTGCAACATTAACTCTAAACTAAGGTTTAGTTTTGATGCGCTATCTAGGGCATCATGTTCATAAGGATCTGCTCCTTGAACAATCAAGACAACATCAGGTTTTTTATATTTGGAAAGCATTTGAGACAGACCTTCTTTAAGTTTACCTAAGTACTGAGACTCTTCACCAGAGTAAATTGGAATGTCGATATTGCTTGCAACAAACCATGGGTCAGTTTCTGGATCTCCATGATCTAAAGGCCAACCATCACCCATGTGAATACTTAAGCTTATAATAGTACCATCGTGTTGGGTGATTTGTGCTGTTCCATCCCCTTTATGTGCATCAACATCGATGACCCACGCTGTTTGAATTCCCAATGTTGTTTGTGCCCAGCGCAGCGCAACTACGATATCATTGAGTATGCAAAATCCACGACCTCCAAAGTCCATGGCATGGTGAAAGCCTCCACCCAAATAATAAGTGCTACCGCTATTATCAATAGCATGTTTGAGACTGTACATCAGACCTTGTGTTTGACTAAGAGCTCTTGAAACTAGGGTTTCCAATGATAATTGTGCAGATTCTGGTTTATAACGATGATAACTGCCATCCTGTTTGATGAGTTCATAACAGGCTTTAACAAGGTCACTTTTTTGCGTCTCATTGCCATATAGAAGGTCAACATAACTTTGTTGATGAACACGCAAGACATCTTCAGGTTGAATGACAACTGAAAGATCATGCTCTAAATCATGTATTGAAGGGCTATGTTTTTTGTCTGTTTCTAAAATTTGGGCAATTCGTTGAAACTGAGGACCTTGAGATGGGATTTGAATACCAAATTGGTTTAAGTCTAGGTAATTGTTTTTGTGATAAAAGACATCCATTATGAGTTTAGAGGCTTTGACGCAATGATTTGAGTCATCAGTCAAATTCCATTAAAAAATTGTTTCTCATGAAACTATTGCCTTGTCAACTTTATGCAGTTCTATTAGCCTATATAAGTTTTGTTGCAGAGAGTAAGCAGTATTCATTATATAAATCTTAGGCTAATTATAGTAAGAATGAGCTTACTATGTATCTAACAATCAATAAGCTTTGTTAAATGAGCACAATAGTTTTTAAGGAGTTTTATGCAATCAATTAATCCGTTGAATGGTGACGCGATAAAAAGTTATGAAGAATTTTCAGATGAGAAGATAGAAGAAATTATAAATACTGGCCATGATCAATTTTTAAAGTGGAGAGAAGTAACTCTTGATCAACGCTGTCAGATGTTGTTTAAAGTCAAAGAACGTTTACTTGCAGATAAAAATAAATTGGCGCACTTGATGACTGATGAAATGGGCAAAACCATTGCTGAAGGTGAAGCTGAGATTGAAAAATGCGCCTGGGTTTGTGAGTATTATGCAAGTCGCGCCAAAGAATTTTTAAAACCGCTTACTGTAAAAACAGAGTTTAGCAGTAGTGAGGTCTACTTTTCTCCAATAGGGCTTGTGCTTGCAATTATGCCGTGGAATTATCCATTTTGGCAGGTATTTAGATTTGCTGTGCCTAATTTGGTTGCTGGAAATGTGGCTGTTCTTAAACATGCAAGTAACGTTAGCGGCTGTGCATTGGCAATTGAAAAAATTTTTAAAGAAGCAGGTTATGATGAAGGTTGTTTTAAAACACTGCTTGTAAGCAGTAAAAAAATTAAAAAAATTATTGAGAATCAAAAAGTTAGAGCTGTAACATTAACGGGCAGTACAAAAGCTGGAAAAGCTGTTGCAGAGCTGGCGGGTAAAAACTTAAAAAAAACAGTTCTTGAACTGGGAGGAAGTGATCCATATATTATTCTTAATGATGCAGACCTTGATCTTGCAGTAAAAAAGTCTACTGAAAGTCGTCTTCTCAATACTGGGCAAAGTTGTATTGCAGCCAAAAGGTTGATTGTGATGGCAGAGGTTTATGATGAATTTATGGCTAAACTTAAACAAGAAATGAGTCATAAAAAAATGGGCGATCCTAAAAAGCAAGACACTGATATAGGCCCAATGGCACGGTATGACTTAAGAGACGAGTTGCATAAACAAGTGCAAGAAAGTATTGAACAGGGTGCTCAATGTATACTGGGAGGCAAAATAGATTCATCCAATAAAGGCGCCTTTTATCCGCCCACTATTTTAACGGATGTTAAAAAAGGCATGACCGCCTACTCAGAAGAACTTTTTGGCCCCGTCATAACAGTGATTAAAGTGAATTCGGTTGATGAAGCAATTAACATAGCCAATGATTCAGCTTATGGTTTAGGCAGTGCTATTTTTTCTGAAAATATAGAAAGAGCTAAAACCATTGCCACACAAAAAATTGATGCAGGGGCTTGTTTTATCAATGACTTTGTAAAGTCAGATCCTAGACTACCTTTTGGTGGTGTAAAAGAAAGTGGTTATGGTCGGGAACTTTCTGAATTTGGGATTCGTGAATTTATGAATAAAAAAACTGTTTGTATAAAGTAATTCATAATACTTTATTATGACAACTGAAGTTACAATTGAGCTTGTCTCTAGTGACAACATAAGATGCGTTGATTAAAAACATAAGCCTTATACAATAGAAAAATAGATGGGTATTATGTCAGGGCTAAAAGAAAGGTCATATTTTTTACTATGTATAAAAAACTTTTGCCACTTTTAGGGATATTACTTATTGCATGTGGGAAGCCTTCAAAAAGTTTGCAAACAGGGGCACTAACTCTTCCAACCATTCAAGGACTAAAATATACAACAAGCACGGGTGATGAGGGGTTTACCAATGCTTCTGGTCAGTTTAAATACAATGAAGGTGATGAAATCAGTTTTTGGTTGGGTAAGGTTTTATTGGGGAAAATTAAAGCTAAAAAAAATGTATATTTATTAGGCGATATTGTACGTGCTTCTTACCCTACACAATTAATGTTGTCTCACTATGATGGTTCAACAAGTTTTCTTCAAGACCATAATCCTGAAATTCAAAAGTTGATGAACCTGGTTTTATGCTTATTAACCATTGATAATGATCAAGATTTTGTCAACGGTATAGTCATTGCAAAAGAAGTGCATGAAAAAATGAATGAGGCTGTGTTTGATTTAGACTTTTTAGATCGTTCAGATGATTTTATTATCCAGTTTAGAAAAGTTATGTTGCAAAGCAATTTACAAAAAGCACCGCGATCAAAGATAGAAGCTATAAGAGCTTTAATTAATGCTGAAATGTATCAGTTTGAGTTTTTAAGATTTTCATCAGCATTTTTTGATAACGATGGCGATGGACAAAATGATACAAAAGGTATTCCATTTTATAATGATTATGGAGATTTAAATGTAATACACCTTGATGAAGGTATTGATGATAATATTGATGAAATTAATACGACTGAATATGATGAAAGAGGTAATGAAACCTACAGTGATAGAGATCAAGATGGTGATGGAACACCTGAAAGTATATCCAATTCAAGTTATGATTTGGATAATAACTTAATATACAACGATGAAGACTATGATGGCGATGGAAATATCGATTATATCATGCATGCTGATTATGATGACTATGGCAATTTATTGCAAGTTGAATATGATTATGATGGAGATACAGTTACAGACCAAAGATCATTATTTAGTTATGATAGCTTAGGAAATAAAATTAAAAAAGAGCAGGACTTAGATGCTAACGGAAGTGTTGATATCATAGAAAATTATATTTACGATAACGATCTTTTAGTTAGGGTTGATTATGATTACAACGCAGATGAAATCGCTGACGAAAAATTATTTTATACTTATGATGAACATGGGAACCTTTTGCTTGAAGAAAGAGACTTTAATTTAGATGGTACAATGGATTCAAGAATCACAAAAGCCTATAATGTTTTTAATCAGCTTATAACAGCTTTTCATGATAACAATGCGGATGGAATATTTGAGAGCACATACACATATATATACAATAGCGAAAAATTACTCACTGAAATTCGAGATGACGACGACGCGAACGGCCAAGATGATGATATACGTAAATTCTATTATGATGACTATAGAAATATCATACGTGTTGAAAGAGATGCAGATGGTGATGGACAAAGTGATGCGATTAGCTATAGAACATATAATTCAAAAAACTTCCCGGTTACTATACAAATTGATGAAGATGCTGACAGCGACTTTGAAGAAATTATCAACTATGAATATGAGTTAACGGATAAATACCTTAAACTTCTTTTGGAAGATTAAAGGCTTCACCTAAAATGATGGTGTTCAATATTGAATGTCTAAGAAATGTAATGCATGTAAAGTCTTATAAGACTTTATAAGCTAGTATTTATGAGTTTATATAGAAGAGCAGATATACAGCAATAATTTTCTAAGCTGGGGTTCAATAAAATTAAAATAAAATTTATTTTCAACTGTGGTATAAGGAACTTCTTTATTTATGTATTTAAAATAACAACAGTGTTTTTTTAATACATAGGGTTAAAATAAAAAGTTACTATACTATGCAATGCAACAAAAATTAGGCCTATATTTTATTCTAAGTTTATTGCTTTTGTCTTGCCGTTCATCAAAAGAGTCTTTAAGCAATGTATGTAACGGAAAAGTCGTTATCAGTAGTGCTGCGCCAATTGATTTTTCGAAAAACGAAAAAAAAGTTTTATGTGGTGATCAAAGCGTTCAAGCGTGGAGTGATTTACCTTTAATTCAAACAGAAGTAACCCTTAAGAAAATTTTAAAAAATAGAAGCTTTTTTGATGTTCAAACATCCATCACAAACAATAAACTCTATGTAGCAACAGGTAGCTTGCATCATATTGAAAAAATTGAGTTTCACAATCCTCCAGATAAATTTGAAGATGAACGCTATATTGCTTGGCAGAATAAAACATTAACTTCTGAAAATTTAGATAAAATTGAAGTTTGGGTGATGCGCAGGTTAAAGTTTTTAGGCTATGCCTGTGCAAAAATAACACTTAAAGCTATTATTGAAACAAAAACACTCCATATATACATAGAGCCAGGTAAAAAATATCAGTTTCCAAAAATTACGTATGATGAAGGTATAGATCAATATTTAAAGCCTGGTGTGCTGCCTAGATTTTATGCTTTTAGACCCGGTGACCTATTTAATGGCGATTTATTAGAGCTTTCATCAAAAAGAACAGAGAATTCAGGCATAATCAATCATTCTTATTTTTTGACAGAGTGTCAAAATCAAGAGCTACAAATAATACAAAAAGTTAAACCAGGAGCCAATCGTTTATTTAAAGTAGGCGTAGGGGCAAGTACTGAAGAGCTGCCTATTGTTAAAGTTGGATGGAAAAATAGTCGTGTAGGACGCAGTGGTTCTTCTTTGTTTGCAGATCTTTATGCCTCACAAATTAATCAAAATTTACGCCTTGGTTTTGAGTGGCATGCGTTTAATGCAAACCGATGGTTTATGCAGCCTAGTATTGAGGCAAGAAGAGTGCGTGATGTTCAGCAAAAGTTTTTAGATTTAAACACATTTTATGAGCTTGGAGCTAGGCTTGACTCAAAAAGTACTTACTATTCTTTTAAAGCTGGGCCAGGTATCATTATTGAAAATACAGAAAAGGGTCCGTTTGATGGCTCAAAAGAGTTTGGTATTTTCCGTAGCTCACTTGAGATAACCAGCAACGACTTTGAAATTTTTCTTACTGAACCTCGCAGAGGTTACCAACTCAACTTCACATCATCTTTAATACTTGCCAGCAATAGAGAGTCTGTAGGAACCCAGCATTATAAAATTAGTGGCACGCGTTTATGGAATGTTTATAATTTTGGTCCACCAAAATATGTTTTTGGAGTACGTTTTGGTTTAGAGTCCGTTGTGTCTTCTCAATCCAATGTACGTAACTTCATACCTCAGCATTATTTTCAGTGGCTTGGTGGTGATACAAACGTAAGAGGCTTTAGTCGAAGAGAAATTCCAGATAATGATATTGGAGCATTATCAAGTATGTATGGTGGGAGCGAATTACGTTTTGTATCGTTTCTGGCCAATAAGGTAGACCCATTTATCTTTTTAGATTTTGGAATGATTGGGGATAGAAACTTTAAACTTAATTCTACTGTATATGGCTCACCTGGTTTGGGCTTTAGATACGATTCATTTATTGGAACTTTAAGGGCAACGGTTGCGCATGGCTTTGTGTTAGGGGATAGTGAAGATGTAGAACAACACCCACAGTTTTTTTTAAGCCTGGGAAGAGAGTTCTAATGAAACAATTTTTAAAGGCGATTTTATATTTTATACTATCTTTGATAGTAGCAGGCATTGCTTTTATTGCTACAGTATGGTTTTTTCCAAAAACTATTGTCAACAATACTGTTTTGCATTGGGGCTACCAGCAACAAGATTTGATTAAATTTGAACGCGGATTTCCTGAGAATTTGGAGCTTGATGTTTATAATGTTGGTTTTCTGAAAAAAGGAGTGAAGTTAAAGGTAAAAGACACTTGTATCTATACATCTAATAAACAAATTCAAACATGTTTAGATACGGTGGATATAAAGGTGCTTTTAGATTTTTCTGATTTTTCAATCAAGCTCTATTCTTTAGGGCCTGTTATCTTTCACGCGCATGATTTTAAATTTCTAAATCAACCCAATTCAAAACAGAAAAATAAAAAGCCCTTTGTAGTTGAAGATTTTTTATCGGAAGATTTTTTTATGAATCGCCTAGATGTTAATTTTGGCAATATTGAAATCATTGATGATTTAAAAAAGTACACAGCAGATTTAAAAATTACCGGCAAGACAGTTGATGATGACTATATTTTAGATGTGCTCAGTAGTTTCAGTTATGAAAAATCTAAAAAGTTAGCATTAAAACTTCAGGGCAAAGTTAATACCCTAAAAAATGTTATAGCATCGGTTAAATTGACGAATCAAGTCAATGATCAAGTGAACAGTCAACTAAAAGGCGATTTAAAATTGGATTTATTGAATACTAAAGCTTCATTTTTAGGAGAAGGCTATGCAGATCAATTGTCAGATGCAATTAAAAGAGTAAATATTAAAAAAATAAAATTTGATAATTTTGACAAGTTGTATTTAAGCGTAGACTTTGCATCTCAGCTTGTCTTGGAGTCACTTTACTCAGTTGAGTCATCAAGTTTACCCAAACCCAAAATTAAAACGTCGTTTACTGGTAAGGCAGAAGCTAAAGAAAGCCAACCAGGCATAATTGATTATAAAATTGAACTAGATCCCATTGAGCAGTATGGAACTACTATAATAGCTAATACACAAGGTTCATACACTAAGAACAAACAAAAAATTACAATAAAAGAACTTCTTTTTTTAATGGAGGTTCCGCATTTTGAACATTTAGTTACAAAACTTGAAGCTACACAGTGGGCTATCCCCGCGCCTTTGAATAGTTTGAAAGGAAAAGTAAGTATAAAACTTGGGCAAGACAGTGAACTAGAAAGCTTAGAACAAAGGTACTTCTCTATTCCTATTAATGTTGAAACAGGTTTAAAATCAAAAGATCAGTCATTGGGCACTCAATCTTCAGGTCAACTTGTTTTTGATTCAACTGAAAAAAAAATAGACATGAAATTGGATGTGTTGCTCAATAATATCAAGTTGGCTATCCCCAATTTTGATCCTGCCAGTTCAATGCCAAAAGTTAGCAGCGATGAAAGAATTTTATCGCAAAATCAAAAAGATCAACTGTCATTAGAAAGTGATTTATCACAGGATAAGCAGTTGAAACAAAAAGAAACATCTCTATTGTCTTATGAAGTTACAATCAATACGCCCAATAAACCAATCCGTATCATGTATGATTTATTTAAACCAGCAGCCAAATTTAGGTTAAAAGGAAAAATAAATGAACATGCCTCTACCTTCACTGTAAAAGCAGAGCAGTTTAAAGTTGAATATTTAAAAAGAGAAGCAAAACTAGAGAAGTTTGTTGTTAAAACAGATTCTAATAAAGAGAGTATTTATTTGGATGGACGGTTTTCAATTAAAAAGGCTGATTATGATCTTTATGTCAATGTTGAGCAAAGATACGAAACCCCACAAATCACACTTTCTTCAAATCCACCGCTTCCTGAAGAAGACATTATTTCTCTTATACTGTTTAATCAGCTGTCTAATGACGTGAGCAGTGGATCATCCAATTCAGTTGAAAATACAAGAGCGGCAATCGCACAAAAAACTATTGGTTTCTTTTCATTCTTTGTTTTAGCGTCAACACCTGTTGAAAGTGTTAACTATGACCCTAATACCAAGACGTATTCAGCAAGGGTAAAGCTACCGGGTGGATTTACAGCAACCGTAGGAAGTGATTGGGATGAAGCTCAAGAGGTGGGGATTCGGAAAAGTTTGGGCGGTAACTGGGCAATTTCTGCAGGTGTTGGAACCGATGCTCAAGGAGAACAAAAACAAGAATCTATGCTGGAATGGTTTTATAGGTATTGAGTTGAAAAATATAAATATTGTGTAATAGTACTTCTTAGTTAGAGATCTATAAATAAAGAATATGAAAAAAAAAGAAAAAATATCTGTCTTTGATTTAACTGTTTCGTGGAAATTCTTTGCGGTAAAATTTTTAAAAGAAATTCAAAAAAGTGACATAGCTAAATCTGCAGCAGCTTTAAGCTATTATTTAACGCTGTCTGTTTTTCCTGCTTTTATATTTTTATTGAGCCTTTTCGCTTTTTTAGATTTTAGTAATTTACAAAACACTGCGATACATTCTATTCAAACATTACTGCCTGGAGATGCTAAAGTGATGTTTGAATCTTTTATACAAGAATTAACACATAATGGTGGTATTGCAGTATTATCGTTTGGTTTTATTGTTGCGACATGGTCTGCATCTAACGGTTTAGCCGCTGTAATTGCCCAATTGAATGAAGCTTATAAAGTCAAAGAAGCCAGAAACTTTATAAAAACAAGATTAACATCATTTTTCTTGATGGCAGTATTTGTGGTCATGCTATTAACAACCTTCTCAATCATTACAGTCAGTGAAAATGTATGGTCTTATTTACAACAACATTTTACAGTTTCATGGCTTTTTTTGTTGCTCTTACTGCTTATTAAATGGCTTTTTGTGTTTCTAATTATCTGTACAGCCTTTGCACTTATTTATTACTATGGCCCAAATGTACAACAAAAATTTAGATTTATTACGCCTGGGAGCGTTTTAGGGTCATTGTTGACAATTGTTGTAACCCTAGCGCTCAATTTTTATCTCATCCATTTTAACAGCTTTGGTAAAATTTATGGCAGTATCGGTGGATTCATAGTTTTTATGCTATGGTTGAACGCCTGTGGTTTTGTACTTTTACTTGGCGCTGAGTTAAATGCATCGCTTGAGCACTACAATCAACATGGAAAGAATAAAGGTGAAAAAAAGATCAATGCATGAATTTCTTAATCATCAATACTGTGCTTAGAGCACCAAAACTGAATCAGTAAGATAGTAAGCATCAGTGTAACCCACAGCAGTTTAGAGATTTTAATAAGATAAGTGTACATTTAAAAATTTAGACGTAATATTATCAATTTAATGGTTAAAGTTTTTTTCTTTAATTTTTTTTAATGATCGATGTGTCTTGTCTAAAGCCCCAGTCAATGCTTCTTCCATGGTTTCACTGTTATGGCTCACCGCAATAGGTTTTAATTTTTCAATTCGTGTTTCAATAGTACATTTTTTATCATAAGCACCACCTTTTTCACTGTTTTCATCACTCATGTGCACATTGACACGGGTAACAAAACTTGAAAAGTGCTGTAGATTATCTTGCGTTAAATCTCTTACGTATTGAGTCAGTCTTTGATCATTGTTGATTGATTCATCTGTATTAACCTGAACTTGCATGTATATCCTTTCAAAATTAATGTTATTAATTGATTGGTTAAACATAATGATTATTCTTCAAAAATTCTGCTATCTTAAGTTAGGTATGTGCAATATTAAATTTTTATGTTTTAAAATTGTTGATTTGGAAAAGACGACATGCCCCGTGAAAAGTCATTGATTGATATTATAAGTTGTGGATTTTTATAGCAAAAAAGCTCTGTTTTTTTGCATAAATCAATAGGTTGATTATTATTGTTTTTATGAAAAACAAAAAATACCCCTATATAACAAAAAAAGTGTTTACATTATTATTGTGTGCCAGTGCACTGGTGCTTTATTCTTGCGGAGGACTTCAAGTCAGTGCTGTCAGAGAATGGATTCATCCATCTTCTGATGAAGACTTTGTAAGTCTGCAAGGGCAAGATGCTGGTTCAGCTGAAGTTGCAACGGATGCCTCTGGTAATGCGATTGTAGCTTGGAAACAAAATGAAGGCAACGATAGAATTATGATTGGTGAATATCGCAATGGTACTTGGACCTGGCCAACATCAATTGATGACAATATCAACCCTGGAACATCGGATACAGATTCGCCAAGCATAGCCATGGATGATGATGGCAATGCTATTGTTGTTTGGGAGCAAGAAGAAGGTTCTGACTATAATATTTTCATCAGTGAGTACCGCAATGGCAGCTGGACTCATCCAGCAGATACCAACGACTATATCAGTCCAAATAGTGGTTCACTATATGATGCGGAAGTCGCCATGGACAATAACGGTAATGCTATTGTCGCATGGATCGGTTACGATGGCGCAGATGATCAAGTTTTTATCAGTGAGTACCGCAATGGCAGTTGGACCCATCCTGCAGATGCAGATGATAATATCAGTCCTGATGGTCAAGATGTCTATGATATGGAAGTGGCAATGGATGATAACGGCAATGCTATTATTGTTTGGGAACAGTATAACGGTACCGACGACCAAATTTTTATCAGTGAGTACCGCAATGGCAGTTGGACACATCCTGCAGATTTAAATGATTTTATCAGTGTTACTGGAGAAGAATCTGATGACCCTGAAATTGCTATGGATAACAATGGTAATGCCATTATTGTTTGGACTCAATATATTGAAACACCAGATGTAGAAAGAGTCTACATGAGCGAGTATAGAAATGGCAGTTGGACTCACCCTGCAGATGAAGACGATTATATCAGTGTGACGAGCTCAGATGATACTTATGACCCAACTGTAGCCATGGACAATGATGGCAATGCAATTATTGTTTGGTACCAAAATGATAGTTCAGAAGATCAACAAGTGTTTATGAGTGAATACAGAAATGGTAGCTGGGATCACCCAAGCTCACTCAGTGACAATATCAGCCCAGATGGTGAAGACGTTTATGATGTTCAAGTGGCCATGGATAACAATGGTAATGCAATTATTGCGTGGGACCAGTATGATGGTGAAAATGACCAAATTTTCATGAGTGAATATAGAAATGGTAAATGGGATCATCCAGACTCTATTAATGACAATATTAGTCCTGACAGCGATGATGATACGGATGACCCAATCATTACCATGAGTGATTCAGGAAATGCTTTCATTACTTGGGATCAATATCTAACGGATGGCGATTTTGATGCTGTATTTATCAGCCAGTATGTAATCAAATAGTATTAGTATAAATCAAATTTAACTAAAAAGCCTCTTTGCTTTGAATTAAGTAAAGAGGCTTTTTCATCATTGGGCAAAAAATGCTGTTCATATAAGTTTGATTGATTGTGATAAGTTGGTTAAAGTCTAATGCAATCAATATTCAGTCAAAGTACATAGAGCTTATGAGGTTTTTTTACATATTTATACTATTCACTTGTTTACTGATAAGCAATGTATTTGCAACTATAAATAACGCCATTGTCTATCAAGTGTTTCTCATGTCATTCAAAGACTCCAATGGCGATGGGTATGGCGACCTCAAAGGGCTTACTTCTAAATTAGACTACCTTAAAGATCTTGGAGTAGACTACATATACCTTAACCCTGTCACAGCGGCTGAGTCTAAAACAAAAAATTTTTCACGTTATAACCTTGGTTATCATGCTTTAGAACTCAATAAAATTAATCCACGTTATGGGACAATGGCAGATTTTGAAAATCTTATTAAGCAAGCCAAGAAAAAAAACATTAAAATCATTTTGGATTTTGTAGAAATAGCACTTTCAAAACATCACCCTTTTTTTATTGATGCTATCAGTAACCCCAATAGTCCTTACAAGGATTGGTTTCTTTTTAAAAACGAGAAGCCCAAAGAAGCTTGGGTAAATTATTTAGGGGGAGGCTGGCATAAACTATCCAATGGAAAGTATTATTTTGCTTTATATGGACAAGCCCCTTTTCCTCATTATTCCAATCCAGAAGTTCAAAGCTATTTTTTAGGTTTGATCAATTTCTGGATGTCAAAGGGTATAGAAGGTTTTCGATTGGATGCCTTAAAACATCTTTTTATTCATGGGCCTAAACAGTATGAGCATCAACCTGAGCTATTTGAGTATATAAAAAAGATAAAAGCTATTGTAAGAAAATATGGAAAAAATAAGATTTTAATAGGGGAAGTGATTCCATATCCCATCAACCATAACTACATTGGCTATCAAAATGAAATGCTAGATTTGATTTATGACGGTGTTTTTACAGAAACCCAATTTTCAGGGACAAAAATCAACTTAAAAACTATAAGTTCTAAATACTTAAATAGTTTTACCTATGAAGGTAAAAAACCACATCAGCTCACTTTTTTTGCTAACCATGATCGTGGAAGAATCGGTCATAAATTTAACCAACATGCTTTAAGTTATGAAGATAAAATTAAATTGATGGCATCTTTGCACTTATTAGATTTAGGTACACCTCTTATTTATTATGGTGAAGAGCTTGGCCTTCTAGGGTATTTGGATTCAGGTAATAAAAAATCCATGCAAACTACAGATGCTCTGACAACCATGCCATGGAGTAAAAAAAAGTATGGAGGATTTTCAACAACAGAGGATAAAATATTTCCACCTCTTTCAAAAGACTACCCTATAAGAAATGTAGAGTTACAAACAGAAAATCCCAAGTCAGTTCTGAATCATTATAAAAAATTAATCAAAGTTAGAAAATCTCTTGGTATTTTTTCTTCTGGTTCAAGAAAAAAATTAAAACAATTAAACCCTAATATTTATCACAGCTTTTTTTATGATAATGAAAATTTAGTCTGGGTGGTTCATAACCTTAGCTCAGAGCTTGAAAATTTAAGCTATGATTTTTCACCCTATTTGCGATCAATCCCTGCATTAACAAATGTTTGGTGTAGTGCAGATGCACCTGTTGTAGATCAGGTAAATTACAAAGCTACACTTAAAAAAGTATCGCCTTATGGCTCTTGTGTTTATAAGCTAGAAGGAATCACAGCCAAAGATATAATCAATGTAACTCTTGCTAAAGCTTATATTCAATCCGAAGCAAGACAAGGAAATAAAAACTATATTTTATTAAATAAGAGTGCTGATGAGGCCTTGCGCATTTATAAAAAAAATCCAGGAAAAGTTGATGTAACATACTTTAAAGATCCCGGTTTGTTTTTTGCAAATTACCAAATAGTATATAAGAACAGCTTTGAACTATCTGGAGAAAAATTTCTTCCTATTCCAGATAATATTTCTGCAATAAAAATCATTGGGCAGGATGAAGTTGGTTTTTCAAAAAGTGACAATCTAAAAAGTTTATTTAAAAAAAAGGCTACACAAAAATATTTAAATACAAATATCAGTAACATCAAGTCTATTGATTATGGAAAAGATCAACATTTTTTGTATTTTAAAATTAAACAAGAAAAGATGACCCTGCAAAAAAATGGGGGTTTGGACTATTGTTTTATGTTTGATGATCTTGAGCAAACAACAGGTGCCAATAGTATTGAGTTTTGGCTACTCAATAAAATCTTTACACCTATAAATACAATTGAAACCCTAATGATTTATCAGCATGATCATAGAGAAAAACACCCTATTGTTTTTAGTGATGTCAATGCAAACAATCAACCTGGGGTAAAAAATAATCATTCGGTCCTTTTCTTTCAAAGGGATGATTATTTTTATCTTATGATAGATCGTAAGGTCATTCCCTATGAAAAAATTCAATTTGCCATCATTACCTGGAGTGCGGGTACAGCGTGGGGTGGGTCAGAAAAAACGCCACCTATTGTTGACCAACTGCCTTATGATATAAGTGTTATGAGAAGTAAAGAGCCAAATGTGATTCAGTCTTTTCTTAAAATCAATCAATAACAAAACTAGGAGTAAATGAATGAATAAAATAGAGCAGTATAAAAATTTAAAGGCAGTGTATATCAATACGTCCTTAAAAAAAGACCCAAAAAAGAGTCATACGGGGCATTTGCTTACAGCATCAGCTAAAATTTTAGAAAAACAACAGCTTACAGTAGAAAACATTCACATGCTTGATTATCAAGTACCCCCTGGTGTTTATCCTGATATGACCAAGCATGGATGGTCTCAAGATGACTGGCCAAAAATTTGGAAAAAAATAAAATCTAGCGATATTCTAGTTATAGGAACCCCTATTTGGTTGGGAGAAGAAAGCTCTGTATGTCGAGTCCTTATTGAACGATTGTATGCCATGTCAGGTGAACTCAATGCTGATGGCCAATCCATCTATTACGGTAAAGTTGGTGGCTGCGTGATTACAGGTAATGAAGATGGGATTAAACATGTTGCCATGAGCATAGGCTATGCATTAAGCCATTTAGGTTATACGATACCCCCTCAAGCAGACTGTGGTTGGATTGGTGAAGCAGGGCCTGGCCCCTCGTATGGAGACAAAAAAGACGATGGCTCTCATGTAGGCTTTGATAATGATTTTACCATGCGCAATACTACCATTATGTCCTGGAATTTAATGCATATGGCCAGTCTTCTTAAGCAACATCCACTTCCCAATCATGGCAATGATCGTAGAGCCTGGAAAGCAGGATCTCGCTTTGACTTTGAAAACCCAGAGTATCGAGTATAAGTTGATAAAAATAAGTCAACACGCTTTGATGAGTTTAGGTAAAACCTAATTCAAGCATGCCTTTCATTAGCGTAGATGTGTTTTTAATTGTTTAATTGCAAGGCTAGTCACTGTATATTTAAAAACCGAGTATCTCTATAGATGCAGAAACGCATTAAAGATGCGACACGCGTGTCCTTTTTAGCCTTGACAAAAAACATGAAGTGGTATATAAATGTCTCACTTTAAGATGATGGCATATAAAAAAATTCATGCAGGGGGTATATTTCTTTAGAGGCATAAAAAAACCAATATCCCTATGTTTGGCTCTGAGCTTATTTTACACACATCCAGCCTTGTGTGACAGCGGTCCCTCTTTTTTTGGGCGCTTTTTTAAAATTTCACAGTCGTCCGGCTTTTCTCAGAATATAGGACGTGTTAAAGCACGTATGGCTTCCAAAGCGGGAAATCTTCGCACGTGGTATAGGGGGCCCAAAAGCTTAAAATACAGCTCAAAGAATGCCAAGCGCAAGTTTCGCTCAGCTACCAAAGCTGGGGTTCGGGCTGCTAAATCGGGCAGAAACCAATTTTTTGTATCGCTTATGGTTTCGGTGGTTATTGTTTCCAGCATGACAGTGGCCAGCGCCAAGCGTGAAGGAGCATCATCCGAAGAAATTACCGAAAAACTCATAGAAAAACTTTCTTCAGGCAGCTTTTTGGGAAGTATGTTTGCTGCATCCGTAGATTCTTTAAGAAACATGATTATTACGGTCAATCGTCAATTGAAAGGCTCATTCAATAAAGAGGTCATGCAACAAGCCAAGCGTAGCTGGTTGAAAATGGGACTCAATGGTTTTGGAGCCTCGTTGGCCGGTTGGATGGCTTATTATGGTGGATCTCGGCTTTGGGAAGAAGCCTCTTTAATGCAGGCCTCACAAGCAGATTACGTATTATCACAAAACATGTTTAAAACCGTTCTTGCCTATCTTTACGGTGAAGGCGGGCCGGATTACAGACGGGTTGCACAAAGGCAATTTGAAGCCATGCATTTGATCATGATTGCAGATCCCGCCCGGCGAGGAATCTTCTTTAACAACTTAATTCGCTTTGACATGCTCAATGGCGGCCAGTTGGCCACGGTTTTGTCTGCGGCATCTGCAGGCTCAGCAGCAACCATCATATTTGCATCTGCAAATCCTGTCGCCCTTATTTTATACTGCACTTTGTTTGGTGTCATGGCAACCTCAGCCGCTGAGTATGCATTGCCAGTAAGCTGGGAAAAACGTCTGGGCGGCTTTTCAAAACGGCGTTGGGTGGATCTGAATCGGACGCTTCTCCACCAATCTGCGCGTGGCTTAAACGCGTTTAGCTCCAATATTATTGAAATGAATGCATCCAAAAACTCTGAACAACAATTGCAGGCATTCATCAGCACTTTGATTGAGCGAGGACAAGGCCGAAGTCGATACCTGACAGAACTCATTGCATACATGCACTGGACCATTGAAACCAATGAAATGCTGCAGCGTGAGTGGTCAATGCATGCGTTTCAAGAAGCCAAAAAGAAGCTTTTGGAAGACAAATATGGAAAAATAAAAGTGCAAGGACCGGCAACGCCAGGGTTCTTTCTGGCACGTTTGTATCAAGGTAGTATTCTTCAAGATTGGCTTACCGATGACAGCCAGGATATAGCTTGGACCATTGAGAATAATCGCCAAAAACTCAAAGAGTACCATCAAGAGTTCAGAGACTTTTATCGAAAAGAGGCCCTTTGGCTACAAAATATCAAGCAGCAGTATCAGCAGCTCAGCCTTAAAAATAAGCTCACCGACTGCGTTGATAACATGCTGTTTAGTGAAATTGAAAAAGTAAGTTTTGTCCAAGAGGTGTTCACCCAAAAAACAGCGCAATGGATAGATTTATTTTTTATTAAGGAGGGTCAAGAACTTGCCTGTGCTTATGAAGGCTGTTCACAAGACTTACCAGGGGATATCATTCAGTTAAGCACTTTGCTTGCAACATGGAGCCATTATGGCTTTAATGAAAATCATGAGATTCAAACAGTTTTAGACCAATATGGAGAAGAGCATAACATTGCAGCTGAGAACACTTTAAGCAATGACTACTGCTTTAATCAAATTATGGAAACGCCAAGCAAGGCATACGTAAAGCAAATAGGTAGTGCTTATGGCAACGGACACTAAGCATTGCACCAAAGAGTGACACTCCTTATTCCTAAAACAATAAAATTGAAAACAAATCGTATACTTTCTGACTTCCAAGCATAAAATATCATCGGTAATATATAGACTGCTATCCTTATGAATGTTAAATTTTAATGCAATGGACATGTCTTCTTGGTATCAAAGTTTAGTCAAACCATCTTGGGCTCCGCCTGCCTGGGTTTTTGGCCCAGTGTGGTCTTTTTTGTACCTCCTGATTTTAGTCTCATTTTTTTATGTTGGCTTTTTGGCCTTTAAGAAAAAAATTAGTTTTATCATTCTCTTACCTTTTTTACTGAATATCGTCTTTAATCTTTTGTTCACGCCTCTTCAGTTTTCTTTGCAAAACAACGTTTTGGCTTTACTGGATGTGATTTTGGTTTTTCTTACGCTCATTTGGGCTATGATTGTGATTTATCCCTTTGCCCAATGGGTGACGTGGATTCAAGTGCCATACCTTTTATGGGTAAGCTTTGCCATGGTCCTTCAAGCCAGCATTACTTATCTCAATCGTTAGGGGTGAATGTGCAAAGTGAAACCATGAATGACTATGCTAACAGTTTTTAGAGATATGATTCTTGGTAGTGTGGATTTTGTATGTTTGCATCAAATTTTAGTTGTATATGTGAAGCAAGTGTATGAGCATTTTTGTATGATTCTATATTCTAATCTTTAAGCTAGCGACTGTTTTGCTCGGTAACCACTTTAATAACAAGGTGTTCATCTTTATCTGTTTGAAAGTAAAGCTTGAAGGACTTACTTTTGTTGGCCTTGATGACTTGTCTTAAGATATCTGGAGAGTTGATATGACCTGGGATGATAAATTCTTGTTCAGACCGGCACACGACAATTGCAGATCGGTCCTCATTTAAATTGTATTCAAGAGGAAAACACAAGTGCAATTCATGGCTAAAGCCTGAACCTATAAAAAACAAGACCGTAAGAATACTTAATTTAAGGATAGAAGCGCTCAATGTTCTATTATAGCATAAATTACGGGCTAAAGTTCAATGTTTATTTGTAGCTCACATTGATAATGAACCGTTCAGTTGTTATTCATATTTATGGTTTAAGTTGTGCTCTTAAATCAATCAAAGGAGTGCAAAAATGAATAAAAACATAATGAACGCAGGACGTATTTTGATGGGCTTGGCTTTACTGATACTGACCGTAGCAGGTATCAATTACATGAGGTACAGCGGCTCGCGTCTGGAGAGAAAAATTATCAGCAACCAGGAACAGTCAGTGCGTTTTCGTCCGTATGTTGGTGGAGATTTTCGTATTCAAGTTTCCTCTCCCAAGAGTAGTCCCCTCGGACCAGATCAATGGATGGATTTGACCGCTCAAGGTGAAGTGATACAGATACCAAACTGTCCCAATGATATTTTAGAGCAACAAGGTAACTGTATATACGGCTTAAAATTGAATGCATTGAAGTCTTATAAAATCAATTACACAGCAATCCGTAGCAATGTGCAAATACTTCAGTTTAGTATTGAGCCTGACCCTCTTCAATCTAAAAATGCCTATGTCCAGTTTCAGCTTGCTTTAATCTTGGCAATTATTTTATTGATGCTGGGTATTGCAATGGGGCTTCCTTGGTACTTTTTTCAAAAAGATAACTGAAAACAAAAAGCAGAGTAATTACGGGACACACTATGCATTCTTAAAAATGAGCTAACCAAATTAGGAAAACATAGAGTGTCCCTTGAATAGACTAGGGGTATAACGATATAAATAATGTTACATAAGATCAGTACAAGATTTTATTTACTTTATTTCAAATTGCATTATGATTCTATCCATTGATGAATATGCTTGTTAGGAGAATCAATATGAAAAAACTACTGTACATTTTATTAGCTCATTTTTTAATAGCCTGTGGCTTCCAGGTGAGCGGAGATGACTTGCCTTTTGGCGGCGGTAATGTTTACAATGCCAGTGGAACAATTGTGGGCGTTCCCTCAATAGGAGGCGTGCTTATAACAGTTAATGGTGTTGACTTAACTGTAGACGAAGATGGTTCATTTAGTTTTACCGAAGATCTTACAGAAGGAGAAAGCTTTGATATAAGTTTTGATGCACCAGGGGCATTTGATTGTAGCTTACCAGAATCTATATCCCTTGTAAGTGCAGAAGTAGAAGATCTAGAAGTGACCTGTGAATGTGGTACGCCAACACAACAAGCATTTACTAGCTATTCTGCTGAAGGAAGAACCGGCTCAAGTTTAGATCCCTTTTTCATTTATACACCGGCGCAGTTTATTTCCATGCAAGCCGTGCCAGCTCAAGCAGATTGGGATAAATCTTTTGTTCAGGTTTGTGATTTAGATTTAGATACTTTAGGCGTTGGACCTATTGGCAATAGCATGAATTCATTTACTGGAAGTTATGATGGGCAAGGCTTTCTGATTGAAAATATTCATATGACGCCATCTGACCCATATTATGCTGTATTTGGCCGTATCAATGGCGCAACGATTGAAAACATACATTTGAAAAATGTAGATATAGATAACTTTGGCTATGGGATAACATACAGTGCCGCTTTGGTTGGGGGATGTGAATCATCTGGGATGATTGAAAATATTTTAGCTGAAGATATTACAGTTGATGCCAATGATATTACCTCTCATGTAGCGGCTTTAGTAGGAAGCATGGATGCATGCACGCTAAGCAAAGTTTTGGCAAGCGATATTGATGTTTCGTATGTATACAGAGAAAACGGTGGCTTGGTGGGTAGAGCCCTCAATGGTTCATTGATTTCTCAAGTGGGCATCAAGGACCTGGTGTTAACATCCACAGCGGTTTCAACGGGTTATTATAGCGCAATGGTGGGCCGCTTGAGCAGCAGTGACATTACAGATACCTATATTCAAAATGCAGCTTTGACCACGTCAGCTTCAAACTCAGCCGGTTTTGTTGGTTGGTCAAGCGGCAACAGCAATATTGAAAAATCTTACATTATCACTTCAAGCACATCAGGAACCAGTGAACTTGCAGGTGTTGTGGGCAGAATAGATACAGAGTCCATGCTTTCCATGAACGATTTATTTGTTTCAAATGCCATCAACGCACTCTCTGGGTCATCTGGTGAAATAACAGTAGATACAAGCTACGGTACAATAAGCAACAGCTTTTATGACAATACTCAAACGTGCATGGGCTGTAGCGTTACGCAAACTGGGGGCACAGCAGTTTCAGGAACAAGTACATTGTTTGATGGAACTTCTCTTGCACTGACTTCATGGGATTTTATAAACGATTGGTGTTTGGTTACTGGTGAAGCACCAGAACTCAGAAATATTCCGGGCTCAACTTGCAATTAAGGCCTAGCATTAATGTTGATCACCGTAGACCAAATTAAAAACAGTGAGTAAGGCTCTTTTGTATAAGCAAAGACAATAGAATTGTGGGACACACGATGCACTCTTAATAAAGAAATCAAATTAGGAAACTCTAGTGCGTCCTTGGCTTTAAAAATTTACTGCCAGCATGGAATAATGCTTTTAGGCAGTTTTGTTAGGCTTTAACAGCTGTTGAAAATCATGGCCAGACGGTTCTTGGAATGCGCGTAGGCCAAAGGTTGAAATGCAGGCCAAAAGATGATCAAAAATATCGGATTGAATGTTCTCATAAACAATCCAATCTGTTTGCGAACTAAAAATATAGACTTCTAAGGGCAAGCCTTTTGAGCTGGGTTGCAGCTGCCGAACCAAAAAGGTCATGTTTTGATTGACGTCTGGATGGGTTTTTAAATAAGCAATGATATAAGCTCTAAAGGTGCCAATATTAGTCAGTTGTCTATTGTTTATGTTTTGCTCTTGGGTGCTGCGCTCAAAGCCCCCCAGCTCTTGTTCTTTTCTTTCTAAGTAGTCTTTAAGGACAGCAATGTTTTTAAGTTTTTCTATGTCTTGTTGACTTAAAAAGTGGATGCTAGAAATATCAATTAAAATAGACCGTTTAATCCGGCGGCCTTTGGATTCTTGCATGCCGCGCCAGTTTTTAAAAGAGTCAGATATAAGCGCGTAGGCAGGAATGGTGGTGATGGTTTTATCCCAGTTTTGCACGCGGATGGTGGTGAGAGAGACATCGGTGACATCGCCGTCGGCGCCGTATTTGGGCATTTCAATCCAATCGCCTTTTCTGACCATATCCAAGGAAGAAAGCTGTATGCTAGCCACCAAGCCTAAAATGGTATCTTTAAACACAAGAAGCAGCACGGCCGTCATGGCACCCAGGCCGCTTAAGAAAATAAGCGGCGATTTTCCAAGCAGCAGGGATAAAATAAGAATAATGCTGATAAAAACAACCACAACTTTTAAGGCTTGCGCCACGCTTTTAATGGGTTTGTTTTGTAAAGCATCAAGCTTATGGGCAATCTGTTCAAAGACAGAGATCAAAGAAAAAACAACCAAGCATGAAACAATGACAAAATAAGCCTGGCAGCCTCGAATAAGAATTTCATAAAGAGTTGTGGATGGCGGGCTTATCCAAGCCGCACTGTTAAACACAATAAGACAAGGGAGATATTGAGCGGCCCGTCTAAAAAACCTTTGCGATACAAACAAATCATCCCATTTAAAATGGGTTTTCTGAGTGAGCTTGGTGGTGGCTCTAAGCAAGATAAACTGCAAAATCCGCTTAAACAGATAGGCCAAAGAAAAAACAAGCAAAATTTTAAGCAAAGTAAATACCAGCGCGTCTTGTTTTAAATACGATACAACCGTTTCAAAGCTCATAGCTTACATAGATACTATGGCTTTGCTCAGATTAAAAATAATTCAGAGCAGTTAGAAAAAAAGTGGGTGTGTTTTATAAATCATTTTAGAACACTTCATTTGAAAAATATGATAGGTATGTTTACTCCTTAAATT